>JASLHP010000179.1 GCA_030149625.1 Solirubrobacteraceae bacterium | reverse complement strand
AGCACCTTCTGCTCCTCGAGGTCCGAGGGGATGAACACGTAGGAGTCCATGCCCAGCGCGGCGCCGTGGGCGGCGACGGAGTTCGGTCTCGACTCCTACGTCTTCATCCCCGCGGACCTCGAGGAGCAGAAGATCCTCGCCACCGGCATCTACGGCACGCGCCTGGTCGGCGTCGAAGGCAACTACGACGACGTCAACCGCCTTTGCACGGAGCTGTGCGCCGAGCGCGACTGGGCCTTCGTGAACATCAACCTGCGTCCCTACTACGCCGAGGGATCGAAGACGCTGGCGTTCGAGATCGCCGAGCAGCTGGGCTGGGAGCTGCCGGACCGCTGCATCGCGCCCGTCGCATCGGGCTCGCTGTTCACGAAGATCGCCAAAGGCTTTCAGGAATGGACGGAGCTCGGACTCATAGAGAACCCCGCCCGTGAACTGCCTCGCATGAACGGCGCCCAGGCCGAGGGCTGCTCGCCGGTCGCGAGCGCGTTCGCCGAAGGCCACGAGGTCTGCCGGCCGGTGAAGCCGAACACGATCGCCAAGTCGCTCGCGATCGGCAATCCCGCCGACGGCCCCTACGCGCTCGAGTTGGCGCGGCGCACCGGCGGCTCGGTCGACGCGGTTAGCGACGATGAGATCCGCGAGGGCATCAAGCTTCTGGCGGAGACGACCGGAATCTTCACGGAGACCGCGGGCGGCGTCACGACTGCCGTGCTGGCGAAGCTCGCCGCGCGCGGCGACATCGACCCGAGCGAGCGCGTCGTGCTCGTGATCACCGGCGAGGGCCTGAAGACGCTCGACGCGGTGCGCGGCGCATTCGAGATGAGCACGATCGCGCCGACGCTCGAGGCGTTTGAGGCCGGTGTCGGCAGCGTGGTGACAGTCTGATGAGCGTCGTCGTAAAGATACCCACGCAGCTGCGTGCGGCCGCCGGCGGCGAAGCCGAGGCGCAGGTGGACGGCGGCACCGTGCAGGAGGTGCTGAACGGCCTGTTCGCGCTGCACGAGGAGCTGCGCGTACGCATCGCCGACGACGACGGCTCGCTACGGCGCTTCGTGAACGTGTACCTCGCGGGCGAAGACATCCGCTTCCTCGATGGGCTGGCGACACCGGTCGACGACGGCGCCGAGCTGACGATCCTGCCCGCCGTCGCTGGGGGCTAGCGCACCGAGACGTGCTGCGCGGATGCGCTCGCGCGGCTTGTGTGGATGCTCGTGGCGGGTGTCGCGCCGCTGAAGCCGACTGTGGAGACGACGCCGGCGGCGCACATCGCGCCGATCGTCAGGCGGCGCATGCGGCGCGGAGTCAGCCAGGGGATGTTCTGGCTCTGCATCCACGTCCTGAAGCCGCTCGCGGCGGAAGCCGCGGCCATCGCGCAGCCGGCGCACATGGGTGCAGCGTAGCGGCTACGTGCGCTCGCTCGCGCCAGCCGGCTGCTGGCGGGCGGCCGCCGCATCGTCGGCCGCCGGCACGTGCTCGCCCAAGCTCGCGCGTGCCTGAAGACGCTCGCGCAGCTCGGAGCCGCGGCCGGCGGCGACGGCGCGTGCCGCGCGCGCGTCGGTGAGCTCCAGCCCGTGCGCGCGCGCGTAGTCGAGCAGCTCCTGGCGCTCCTCGCTCTCGCGGGCGGTGCGCAGGAACAGCCAACAGAACAACCCCAGCGTCAGGATCGACTCCTCGACCATCATGATCGCGCCGGCGATGCTCTGATCGGCGAGCGGCGAGATGTGAAAGCGCGCATCGCCGGCGAGGTAGTAGGGGTAGAAGACGGTGCCCGACCACAGAAAGACGTTCCCGAGGATCGTGCCGGCCAGGCGCACGGCGACGACGTAGACGAGCTTGCCGAGATTGCCGAACCAGCTCGGCCGCGGCAGCGGGCCCACGAGGCACATCCACATGTTGATGCCGAAGCCGAGGAACATCGCGTGCTCGAGCGCGTGCACGCCGGTGTGGCGCAGCGCCGCCTGGTAGAGGCTCGGCAGATGCCAGCAATACAGGTCGATGACCCAAAGCGGAAAGGCGATTGCCGGGTGCGACAGCGCGCGCAGCCGGTCGAAGACGCGAATCCGCAAGACCGGCGCGAGCAGCGGCCCGGTCAGGCCGAGCACGATCAACAGCGCGGCGATGTCGCCGAGCAGTAGGTGCTCGATCATGTGCACCCACAGCAGATCCTGGCTGGCCGCCCCGAGCGAGGTGAGCGCCACGCCGATCACGACGAAGCCGCCGTAAAAACATGCCTGACGCCAGCCCGCGACCGGGTGGTCGTCCTCGGCGAGCGTTCGCGCGCGGCGTGCGTAGAGCAGGCCGAGAATCGCCAGTGGGCCGAGCTGCAGGGCGGCAGAGGTGCCGGTGGAGATGGCCAGCGGGGTGCTCGGCATGAAGCCTCAGGGTACGCGAGCGGCCTGGATCGGGGCGGCCGTAGCGGCGTGTTGCCTAGACTGCCTCCCGCATGAAAGCCACATCCCGTCGCATGCTGGCGCAACTGCTCGGCGGGGTCCTGCTGGTGGCGCTCTTGGCGCCAGCCAGCGCCCAGGCGCACGGCATCGTCGGCAAGGCCGACCTGCCGATCCCGGTGTGGCTGTTCAGCTGGACGGCGGCGATCGTGCTGGTCGTCTCGTTCGTCGCGCTCTCGACGTTGTGGACGCGCCCGCAGCTGCAAAAGCCGCATCTGCGACGGCTGTTGCGCTTGCCGCGGGTGCTCGAATGGCTCGCGGGTCTGTTCGGGGTGGCCGTGTTCGCGCTCGTCCTCTACAGCGGCTTCGACGGCGCGCAGGTCACGCAGGCGAACTTCTCGGTGACGTTCATCTATGTCGTCTTCTGGGTCGGCGTCCCGGTTGCGAGCGTGGTCTTCGGCGACGTCTTCGGCGCGCTCAACCCCTGGCGCGGCTGCGCTCGCGCGTGCGCCGCGCTCGCGCGGTTGCTGCGGCGTGGGCACGGCGCCACGCCGCCGCTTCGCTATCCGCGCTGGCTCGGCCTGTGGCCGGCGAGCGCGGGGATCGTCGGCTTCGCGTGGCTCGAGCTGATCTACGTCGAAAAAGACAGGCCGTCGATTCTCGCGGCGCTGTCGCTCGGCTACTTCGTCGCGATGCTCATCGGCATGGCGCTGTTCGGCATCGAGGAGTGGAGCTCGCAGGCGGACGGCTTCGGCGTGTACTTCAACCTGCTGTCCAAGCTCTCCGCGCTCGTGCGCGACGAGGACGGGGTGCTGTGTCTGCGGCGTCCGCTCAGCGGCGTCACGAGCCTCGAGATCCGCTCGGGCACGGTCGCCTTCATCTGCATTCAGATCGGCACGACCACTTTCGACGGCTTCTCCAACGGCGGCATCTGGCGCAACAACGAGCCGAGCCTGCAGAGCCTGTTCGAAGGCGTCGGCTTGAATCCGACGCCAGCGCAGGAGCTCGCGTACTCCGTCGGGATGGTGTTCTGCATCCTCTTGATCAGCGCCGTCTACCGGGTGGGGATCTTCGGCGTGCAGAACGTCAGCGAGCGCTACGGCCGCTCGACGCTGACGCGCTCGTTCGCGCACTCGCTGGTGCCGATCGCCTTCGCCTACGTGCTCGCCCACTACTTCTCGCTGCTTCTGTGGCAGAGCCAGGCGATGGTGTACCTCGCCTCGGACCCGCTCGGCAACGGCTCGAATCTGCTCGGCACCGCGAGCTTCCAGATCGACTACCACATCATCTCCTACGCGGCGATCTGGTACGTGCAGGTGGCCGCGCTCGTCAGCGGGCACGTCGGCGGGCTCGCGCTCGCCCACGACCGCGCGCTCGTTCTCTACAAGGACCCCGAAGAGGCGGTTCGCAGCCAGTACTGGATGCTCGCGGTGATGGTGGCGTTCACGAGCTTCGGGCTGTGGCTGCTGTCCTCGGTGGGGACATGAGCCCGCACGAGCTTGCGGCTGCTCAGCTACGGTTTGGGCGATGGCTCGCCGTCCGCCGCTAGCGCTGCTGATCGCCGCAGGCCTGAGCGCGCTCGCCTGCGCGAATGTGCTCGTCGGCGCCGCGGGCGCCGCGCCGACGAGCACCACCGAGTCCGCCAACCCGATCAACGACCAGGGCTCGAGCTATGAGTACAGGTCCGACATCACCTCGATCACGCCGAGCGTGCCCGGCCTCAGCATCGAAGTGCTCGAGTTCGCGGACCGCCTGCTGCTGCGCAACCACACGGGCAAGACGGTCACGATCTACGGCTACGAAGGCGAACCCTACGCCCGCGTGCTCGCCAACGGCACCGCCGAGCAGAACGCGCGCGCCCCGGCGACCTACCTGAATACGAACTTCTACGCCGACGTCGTCGTGCCGTCGAGCGCGAGCTCCAGCGCGCCGCCGAAGTGGGAAGTGGTTGACCGCACGGGCGAGTTCGAATGGCACGACCATCGCATCCACTGGATGTCGCCCGTGCCGCCCGCGCGGGTCAAGGACAAGAGCAGGCGCACGCTGATCTTCGACTGGCGGGTACCGATCATGGTCGGCGCGAGCAAGGGCGCGATCGACGGGCAGCTGTTCTGGACGCCGGAGAGCTCCAAGGCGCCGCTCGCCGTGATCGTGCTCGGTGCCGTGATCGTGCTCGCGGGACTGCTGTTCGTGTTGTTCACGCGCCGCCGGCGCGCACGTACGGCGCTCGCGCTCGCAGGCGCGGGGATCGCGGGCGGCCGCGAGGCGAGCTCTGATGAGGCATGGTGAGGGCGTGATAGATTTCGTGCCGATGGCGCCGCTTGCATGTCTGATGCATTGGTACATCTCGATGATGTACGTCGTACCGGTGGTCGCGGTCGGCGGCTGGGGCTGGCTCAGCTCCAAGCGCATGGCGAAGCGCAAGGCCGAAGGGCGGTCGGGTCGCGGCGGACCGTCGGGCGGAGCAGGCGCCGGCGGCTCGGGTACGGCGACGCTAGCCTGAGGCACCGTCTCGCGCTGGCCCCGGCGCGAGCTCTTTACTTCTGAATTTCTTCACGAGGATTGAGGTCCCCGTGAAAAGCCTGCGGTTGGATGTTTGCATGAGCGCGCAAGCACCCACCCTCGCCGCAGCCGATGGCATCACCGAGAGGTTCGACCCGACAGCGTGTGTCGATGAGCGCGCGCGCCACCGCGCCGTGCCGCGCGGGCCGGTCGAGCCGGGACGCTACATCGAGATCCAAGGATCCGATCAGACGCTGTTGATCCCGCTGCCGAGCGAGGTGACGCACATCGGACGCGGGCTCTCGGCCGGCCTGCGCCTCGACGACGCCTCCGTCTCGCGCCGCCACGCGATCCTCGTGCCGCGACCGTCCGGAGCGCGAATCCTCGACGATCGCAGCGCCAACGGCACGTTCGTGAACGGCCGGCGCGTCCAGCAGGCGGAGCTGCACGGCGGCGACGTGATCATGCTCGGTCGCGTGATGCTGCGCTTTCTCGAGCTCTAGCGTCCGGCCGGTCTCGGGCAGCGCGCCGCTGACTAGCGCGAATCTGGCGCGACAGCCAGAAGGCGATCGAATTCACCGGCCACGAGGAAGGGTAGAGCGCCGGCGCTGGCACTGGCTCGGGCGCCCACGCCGATCCGGACGCGGGCGCAGCGGCTAGCGCGGATCGTCGCGGTCGAGGTTCCAGTGACGCGAGGTCGAGCACAGCCATAGCCAGGGCTCCTCTTCGGTGTGCTGGCGCGGGGACAGGAAGAAGCGCGTGATCGTGCGCTGGCCGCCGTCGTGGTCGCCGTAGAGGATGTCGACGCTGAACCCCGTACGTGCCGTGACCGCCTGGCGCAGCGGCGCGTGCAGGGGATCATCGGGG
>JASLHP010000173.1 GCA_030149625.1 Solirubrobacteraceae bacterium | reverse complement strand
CAGGACGACCCTGACCGTCGACGGATCGAACGAGCGGAACTCGCCGCTGAGGCTGCGCGTCGCGAGGTCGCGCACCTGCCCGGCGAGCTCGACACCGGTCGGTCCCCCGCCCACGATCGCAATCGTCAGCCAGCGGGCCTGCTCGGCGCGATCGGAAGCCATCTCTGCCATCTCGAACGCACCGAAGATGCGGCGGCGAAGCTCAAGGGCGTCGTCGATCGTCTTCATCCCGGGCGCGTAGAGCGCGAGCTCCGAGTGACCGAAGTAGGACTGGCCGACGCCGGCGGCGACGATCAGGCTGTCATAAGGGACGTCCCTCCGCTCGCCGCCGACGATCTGGGTGTGCACGAGGCGCTGCTCGAGGTCGAACCCCGTCACCTCGGCCAGCTCGACGCGGACGTTCTTTTGCCGGCGGACGACATGGCGAATCGGCACCGCGATCTGGCCGGGGGGCAGCAGGCCGGTCGCGACCTGGTAGAGCAGCGGCTGGAAGAGATGGTGGTTGCGCCTGTCGATCAGGGTCACCTCCACGGGCCTGCGGCCGAGCAGCCTCGCCGCGGGGAGCCCGCCGAAGCCTCCGCCGACGATCACCACGCGATGGCGGGCCGTCGCCATCAGCTCGGCTGGCCGTGAGGCGCAGCCGGCGCGGCGGTGCTCTCCCCGCGCTCGCCGGGACCGCGCACGCGCGCGCGGAACACGTAGAAGGACCACCCCTGGTAGAGCAACACGATCGGGAAGATCGCGACAGTCACGATCGTCATCACCTTCAGCGCGTAGCCACCGGAGGCGGCGTTCGAGACGGTCAGGTTGTAGGCGTCGCTGGTGCTGGAGACCATCACGTTGGGATAGAGGTCGATGAAGATCGTGCCGACACACGCGGCGATGGCGATGCCCGAGGCGGTGAACGCGAAGCCGTCGTGGTCGGTGGACATCAGCGCGACAGCTGCGATCACAGCCAGCAGGCCAAGGATCTGCACGGGGTCCGGGACGTCCGGGCCGCCGACGGTCCGCGTCCACACGATGAAGCCGATCACGAGCGCGATCGCGGCCCAGCCGATCGGGCGCCCGAGCGCCGCCGCGCGGTCGCGGATGTGGCCCGTCGTGCGCAGCTTCAGGAACGTCGCGCCGTGCAGCAGGCACAGCCCGACGAGGGTCAGCCCGGTCCAGATCCCGTAGCCGGTCAGCAGGTCGAAGAAGTCGCCCGTGTACTCGTGGCCGGAGTCGATTGGGAGCCCGTGCAGCAGGTCGCCGAGTGCCACGCCGAGCAGCAGCGGGACCAGAAGGCTGCCGATCGTGATCGCCCAGCGCCAGCGCGCCCGCCAGGTCGCGTCCTGTCTCTTGGTCGTGAACTCGAGCCCCACACCTCGCGCCATCAGCGCGAGCAGGATGATCAGCAGCGGCAGGTAGAACGCGGAGAACATCGTCGCGTACCACTGCGGGAAAGCGGCGAAGGTGCCGGCCCCCGCGACGATCAGCCACACCTCGTTGCCGTCCCACCAGGGCCCGATCGTGCTGATCGCAGTCTCGCGGTCCGCTTCGCCGCGGCCGACCAGCATGTGCAGCATCCCGACGCCGAAGTCGAACCCCTCGAGCACGAAGAAGCCGACCCAGAGGACCGCGAGGATGATGAACCACAGGGTGTGGAGGTGCAGCATCAGATGGTCGCTTCCACGGTCGTGTGTCGTTGTCCGGTGGTGCGGATGGCCGAGCCTGCCGCGGACGCAGGTCGAAGGCCTTGCTGGAGGCAAGGCCGAGGCCGAGGACAAAGGCAGGCGAAGGTCAGGCGTGCCACCGGACGGCGCAGGATCGTGGAAGCGACCATCTAATACCCCATCGCCGGCGCCGCTGCGGCGCCGACCTCCTCGTCACCCTCGAGGCCTTTGCGCGAGTAGCGCAGCATCAGGAAGAGGTCGGCGGCGCCGAGCACGATGTAGGCGAGCACGAACGCGATCAGGCTGATCCAGATGTCCGTGGCGCTCACCGAAGGCGAGTTCGCGACCGCCGTCTTCATCAGTCCCTGGACTATCCAGGGCTGGCGTCCGTTCTCGGTCAGCAGCCAGCCGGCGGTGTTCATCACGAACGGCGCAAGGACGGCCCACACGGACAACCGCAGGAACCACTTGGAGCGGTCGAGCGTGCCCTTGCGCAGCAGCCACGCGCCCCACGCCGCGAGCAGGAACACGAGCGTCGCGACGTAGGCCATCACGCGCATCGACCAGTACTGGATGAAGACGTCGGGGACGTAGTTCCCGGGGCCGTATTTCTGTTCGTATTCCTTCTGCAGGTCGTTGAGGCCTTTGACTTCGCCGTTCCATTTGCCGGTGGCGAGCAGCGAGAGCAGGTGCGGGATTTCGATGATCTGCGAAGGCGTCTTGTCGTTTTTGCCGCCCCCGATCTGGAACGCGGAGAACGAGCACGGCTTGCAGGTTTCCCACTGGGCCTCGGAGGCCGCGATCTTCATGGGCTGGTATTTCGTCTCGATTTCCCCGAGCTTGTTGCCGACGAACAGCTGCAGCACGATCACCGGCAGCACCACGATCAGCGACAACCGCGCGCTTTTGGAGAAGATCGCGACCTCTCGCTGCTTGCGCAGGTACCACGCGGAGACCGCGAGCATCACGAGCGAGCCCGTGACGAGCGAGGCGAGCAGCACGTGCACGTACCCCCACAGGAACGTCGGGTTGGTGAAGAGCGCGCCGATGTTGTTCAGTTCCGGCGCGCCGTGCTTGTTCATCACGTAGCCGACCGGATGCTGCATCCAGGAGTTGGCGGCGAGGATGAACATCGCCGAGAGCGCGGAGCCGATCGAGACGAGCCAGATGCAGGCCAAGTGGATGCGCTTTGGCAGCCGGTCCCACCCGAACAGCCACAGGCCGAGGAACGTCGACTCGAGGAAGAACGCGGCCAGCCCCTCCATCGCGAGCGGCGCGCCGAACACGTCGCCGACGAAGCGCGAGTACTCGGACCAGTTCATCCCGAACTCGAACTCCTGGATCAACCCCGTGACGACCCCCACGGCGACGTTGATCAGCAGCAGCACGCCGAAGAATTTCGCGAGCCGCTTGTACTCGTCGTTGCCGCTGCGGTACCAGGCGGTCTGAAGGACCGCGATCAGGAAGGCGAGCCCGATCGTCACGGGCACGAAGAAGAAGTGGTAGATGCTCGTCGTCGCGAACTGCCAGCGAGCGAGATCGTTTGTCATCGGCCCATGCGGTCGAGGAGATGGTCGCCGACACGGATCGCGTTTGCCATCGCGGTCAAGGCGGGGTTCACGGCGGAGATGCTCGGGAAGAAGCTCGTGTCCACCACGTAGAGGTTGTCTACCTCATGGGCACGACAGTCGGTGTTGAGCACGGACGTGGCCGGATCGGTCCCGAATCGGGCCGTGCCGGCCTGGTGCAGGAGTTCGAGTTCGGGATGAACTGGTCGGAGTACTCGCGCTTCGTGGGCGACGTGTTCGGCGCGCCGCTGGCGATGGAGGGGCTCGTGGCCTTCTTCCTGGAGTCGACCTTCCTCGGGCTGTGGCTGTTCGGGTG
>JASLHP010000157.1 GCA_030149625.1 Solirubrobacteraceae bacterium | reverse complement strand
CACGCAGATTCAGGAGCAGAGCCTGTCGTTGATCCCGAAGATCGCGGGCGTCGCGGTCGTGGTCGTGGTGCTCGGCCCGTGGATGCTGGGGCAGCTCGTCGCCTACACGACGGCTCTGTTCACGTCGATCCCGTCGATGGTGGGCTCGTGAACGAACTGCTGCGCCAGCTCGCGGGCAACGACCTCGTCGGCTTCATCCTCGTGCTCGCGCGCGTGACGCCGCTGTTCGTGATCGCGCCGCTGTTCTCCTCGCAGATCATCCCGCCGCACGTGCGCGGCATCATCGCCGTCGGCATCTCGCTCGGCCTCGCGCCGATCGCGCTGCACGGCCAGCACGTGCCGAGCGACGCGCTGACGCTCGTCGGGCTCGTCGTCGAGGGCCTGCTCGTCGGCTTCGGGCTCGCGTTCACGCTCGCGGTGCTGATGGCCGGCGTCGAATCGGCCGGCGGCGCGATCGACGTGCTCTCCGGCTTCTCCTACGGACAGCTGATCAACCCGATGAACGGTGAGGAAAGCGCGGTCGTCAGCCGCTTCTACTCGCTCGTCGGCACGCTCATCTTCCTCGTCATCGGCGGCGACGCGTGGACGCTGCAGGGCCTCGCGCGCACGTTCAAGCTCGTGCCGCTGACGAGCGGCCCGCGCCTGTCCTCGCTCAACGGCGGCGCCGAGCAGGCGTTCAGCACGGTCTTCGCGGCCGCCCTCGAGGTCGCCGCGCCGGTGCTCGTCGCGCTGCTGATCACCGACGTCGCCTTCGGCGTCGTCTCGCGCGTCGTGCCGCAGCTGAACGTGTTCGCGGTCGGCTTCCCGACGAAGGTCGCGGTCGCGCTGCTCGTCGTCGGCGCGTCGCTGCCGTTCACGGCCAACTGGATCTCCAACCAACTCTCGGTGAGCGTCGGCGCGGCGCTCGGCGCGATGCACGTGGCCTAGGCGCATGCCTCGCGACGACCGCACCGAGAAGGCGACTCCCAGGCACCGCAAACGCGCGCGCGAGCAGGGGCAGGTCGCGCGCAGCACCGATCTCGGCGGCTCCGTCGTGCTCATCACCGGGCTGTTCACGATCGGCATCGTCGGCCCGCGGATCGTGGCCGCCGGCGCCTCCACGTTCCGCGCGATGTTCGGCGAGATCGCACAGTCCGGCGCGGCGACCTCCGGCGCGGGGCTCAACGGGCTGATGCACACCGCGATGTCGGCGATCCTGATCGGCGTCGCGCCGATCGCCGCGGCGTGCCTGCTCGCGGGCTTCGTCACGGGCGTCGCCCAGGTCGGCTTCAGGCCCACGCCGCAGGCGCTCAAACCCGACTTCAAGCGCATCAACCCCGCATCCGGCTTCAAGAACCTGGCCGGCCCAAACGCGCTGTTCGAGGCCGTCAAGGCGATCGCCAAGGTCGCGGTCGTGGGCGCGGTCGCCGCGCTCGCGCTGCTGCCAGGTCTCACCGGTCTCGCCGCCGACGTCGGCATCTCGCCGCTGTCGCTCGGCGAGCTGTCCGGATCGAGCGCGCTCGCGGTCGCGCAGCACGCCGCCTTCGCGTATCTGCTCGTGGGCATCGTCGACTACGCGTGGAAGCGCCGCCGCCACGAGAAACAGCTGATGATGACCAAGCAGGAGGTCAAGGACGAGCTGCGCCAGTACGGCGTCTCCGCGGAGGTCCGCACGGCGCTCAGACGCCGCGCGATGCAGGCCGCGCGGGCGCGCATGATGGCGGCCGTGCCCGACGCCGACGTGGTCGTCACCAACCCCACCCACTACGCGGTCGCGCTCTCCTACGACGGCACGCGCATCGCCCCCGTGGTCGTCGCCAAGGGCAAGGATCTGATCGCCGCGCAGATCAAGCGCGTCGCGGAAGAGCACGACGTGCCCGTGATCGCCGATCCGCCGCTCGCGCGCGCGCTGCACTCGTCCGTCGAGATCGGCCAGGCGATCCCCGAGGAGCTGTACGCCGCCGTCGCGCGCGTGCTCGCCTTCGTCTACCGCCTCGCCGGGCGCAGGCGCATGGTCGCCACCGCCGGCGCGCCGGGGCCGAGGGCCGCAGCGCCTCCTAGGAGGCTCGCGTCGTGAACAGTCCGGGCGTGAAGCGGCTGCTGCGCCACACCGACCTGCTGGCCGCCGTCTCGGTCGTGCTGGTCGTGACGATGCTCGTCGTGCCGCTGCCCTCGGCGCTGCTCAGCCTGATGATCACGATCAACATCGCGGCGGCGCTCACGATCGTCTCGACCACGATGTATCTCGGCAAGGCGCTCGACTTCGCGTCGTTCCCCAGCTTGCTGCTGTTGACGACGATGTTCCGCCTCGCGATCAACGTCTCGGTGACGCGCCTGATCCTCACCTCCGGCAACGCCGGCAGCGTCGTCAAGGCGTTCGGCGAATTCGTCGTCGGCGGCAACGTCGTCGTCGGCCTCGTGATCTTCCTGATCCTCGTCGTGATCCAGTTCGTCGTCGTCACCAACGGCGCCGGGCGCGTCGCCGAGGTCGGCGCGCGCTTCACGCTCGACGCGATGCCCGGCAAGCAGATGGCGATCGACGCCGACCTCAACGCCGGTCTGATCAGCGACGACCAGGCGCGCGCTCGTCGCGCCGAGATCGCCCAGGAGGCGGACTTCTACGGCGCGATGGACGGCGCCTCGAAGTTCGTCAAAGGCGACGCGATGGCGGCCGTGATCATCACCGCGATCAACCTCGGCGGCGGCATCGTCGTCGGCATGCTCCAGCGCCACCTCGGCTTCTCCGAAGCCACGCACCAGTACTCGCTGCTGACCGTCGGCGACGGTCTGTCCGCGCAGATCCCCGCGCTGCTGATCTCCGTCGCCACCGGCATCATCGTCACGCGCGCGGCCTCCGACCGCGACCTCGGCTCGGACATCGCCAACCAGATCCTCACCCAGCGCAAGGCGCCGCTCGTCGCCGCCGGCGCGATCGGCCTGTTCGCGCTGATCCCGGGCCTGCCGAAGCTGCCGTTCCTGCTGATCGCGGCGATCTTCGGTGCGATCGGCTGGGCCGTGCGCAAAGGGCTGCCCGGCGCGCTCGACGAGCAGGAGGCCGCGCGCGCCGCGGCCTCGAAGGCGGCGCTGCCGAAACCTGGCGACGAGCCGATGTCCGAGGTCGGCGTCGACACGCTCGAGCTCGCGATCGGCTTCGGCCTCGTGCCGCTCGTCGACGCCGGCGCCGACCCCGCGCGCCCGAGCAGCTCGCTGCTGCGTCGCGTCAGCATGATCCGCCGCCAGCTCGCCGGCGACCTCGGTCTCGTCGTGCCGCCCGTGCGCATCCACGACGAGCTCGGCATGGAGTCGCACGAGTACGTCTTCAAGGTGCGCGGTTCTGAGGTCGCGCGCGGGCGCATCATGCCCGGGCACCTGCTCGCGATGGACCCCGGCGACGCCAGCGGCAAGCTCTCGGGGGTGCCCACGCGCGAGCCCGCGTTCGGCCTCGAGGCCGTCTGGATCCAGGAGTCCGCGCGCGGCGAGGCCGAGGCGCAGGGCTACACGGTCGTCGACCCCGAGTCCGTGATCGTCACCCATCTGACCGAGACGATTCGCGAGCACGCCGCCGAGGTGCTCACGCGCCAGGACGTGCGCGCGCTGCTCGACAAGCTCAAGGAGACCAACGCCGCCGTCGTCGAAGAGGTCGTACCCGACGCGCTGTCGCTCGGAGAGATCCAGCGCGTGCTGCAGTCGCTGCTCGCCGAGGGCGTGCCGATCCGCGACCTCGGCACGATCGTGGAGGCGATCGGCGACAAGGCGCGAACTACACGTGACACCAGCCTCCTATCGGAGTACGCTCGCCAGGCGTTGGGCCGGGCGATCACGGCTCCCCACCTGGACGAGCACTTGCGACTGCAGGCGATAACCCTCGACCCCGCCATCGAGCAGGAGGTCTCGACCTCCATCACGCAGACCACCGACGGCGAGTACCTCGCGATGGATCCGCCGCGGGCACAGGCGATCGTCTCCGCGCTGCGCGCGCAGGTCGAGCACGCGACCGCGCTCGCGTCGCGAACCGGCCCGCGCGCCAACAAGGGCCCCGTGCTGCTGTGCTCCGCACGCATTCGCCGCCATCTGCGGCGCCTGATCGCACAGGCCCAGCCCCATCTCGCCGTGTGCTCCTACAACGAGATCGCGCCCGGGATCAACGTCGAAACCATCGGGATCGTCCACGCATGAGCACACCCGGTGAGCTGCTCGAAGCGCTCGGACGCGAAGCCCGCGCGCGCTTCGGCGGCGGCGGCGAGGCGCCGACGCGCGTCTACCGCGGTCGCTCCGTCGACGAGCTCGTCCCCCAGATCCAGCGCGACCTCGGCGCCGACGCGATCATCGTGCGCCGTCGCGAGGGCCTCACCGGCGGCGTGCTCGGCTTCTTCCAGCGCACGTACGTCGAGATCGAGGCGATGCCCGGCACCGCCGGCGTCGACGTCTACGACGAAGACACGAGCGTCGCACCCGAGCCCGAGCCGCACACGCCCGCGCTCTC
>JASLHP010000151.1 GCA_030149625.1 Solirubrobacteraceae bacterium | reverse complement strand
ACCCGGCGCCGCTCGGACCTGCGCCGGCACGCGGGCGAGATCTCGTTCCCGGGCGGGCGGCGCGACGAGGCGGACACAGACCTGCTGGTCACGGCGCTGCGTGAGGCCGAAGAGGAGATCGGCCTGCCGCGCGCGCAGGTGGATTTGATCGGGGAGCTGCCGCCCACCTCCACGTTCGTCACCAACTACGTGATCCACCCGTTTGTAGCAATGATCCCCGCGGGCGTCGCGTGGCAGGTATCGGCGAGAGAGGTGGACGAGGTGCTGGAGCTGCCCCTCGACGTCGTGCGAGCGGCGCGAACGACGACCGAGATCGAGCGCCGAGGCATGACCTTCGAAACCGACGCCTACGTCCTCGAAGACCGGGTCATCTGGGGAGCCACGGCCAGGATCCTGGAGCACCTGCTGGAGAGGCTGAGCGAGCCCGGGCCAGACGGACACCTCGCCCTCATCGCCGCGCCCTGACCGCGGCCCCACCACCACATCGAGCTGCTCTCGAGCCGCCGTCCGGCCCGTGACGCCCGGGCGAGCGCTCGTGTCAACGGTCGGGAGAACGACTGGGGCCGGCTCTCGCCGGCCCCAGTCGTGCGCACGGCCGCCAGCCACGCGCTATTAGCTCGGCTGCGGCACGAGCCGGATGTAAGGCCGCGGCTCCTCCCACCCATCTGGGTAGATCTCCTTGGCTTGGTCGTTGGAGACCGAACCGGCGATGATGACCTTCTCGCCCTGCTGCCAGTTGACGGGCGTTGCGACCTTGTGCTTGGCGGTCAGCTGCAGCGAGTCGATCACGCGCAGCACCTCGTCGAAGTTGCGGCCGGTCGTCATCGGGTACACGAGGATCAGCTTGACCTTCTTGTCGGGGCCGATCACGAACACGTTGCGGACCGTTTGGTTGTCAGCCGGCGTGCGCGTGAGCGGGTCGCCGGACGTGCTCGCGGGCAGCATGCCGTAGAGCTTTGAGACGTTGAAGTCGTTGTCGCTGATGATCGGGTAGTTGGGGGCGGCGCCCTGCGTCTCCTCGATGTCCTTGGCCCACGCCTCGTGGTTGTCGAGCGCGTCGACCGAGAGGCCGATGATCTTGACGTTGCGCGCGTCGAACTCGGGCTTGGCTTTGGCCATGTAACCGAGCTCGGTGGTGCACACGGGCGTGAAGTCCTTGGGGTGCGAGAACAGCACTGCCCAAGAGTCACCGATCCAGTCGTGGAATTTGATGCGGCCCTCGGTCGTGTCGGCCTCGAAGTCGGGGGCCTCGTCGCCTAGTTGCAGCGCCATTTGCTGTTGCTCCTTTCTCGGCTGCCAACCGCCGCTGGTGGGACCGGCAGCGCCGATTTGTGAATCCTGATCGACTTTTTGGTGTTTCGGATCAGGATAGCGCTCGGGTGCGCCTCTTCGGTCGTGCGCCCGCGCGCGCGGGCGCGTCTGCCTCAGCCTTGCGGCGTCCAGCCGGAGAGCCCCGACCAGGCGCTCTCGACCGCCGCGTCGGAGGCGCGCCGGGAGCGCAACCGTCGCGGCCATAGACCGCCGAGCACGAGGCCGGCGGAGCCGAGCAGCGCCAGCCAGGCGCCCTCTCGCAACGACAGCGTGAAGTAGGAGGCTTCGCTCGGGCGGACGGCCATGCGGTAGAGCACGCAGGCGCCGGCGATCGCGCCGAGCAGCGCCAGCCACGGAGCCGTGCCATCGAAATCGGAGGACATCTCACGGGCGAGCGGCACCAGGGCGATCAGCACCCCGAGCCCGCCGCAGATCAGCAGCACGACGCTGATCCTGCTGAATGCCTGGTGGGCTGTGATCGTCACGAGCTGCTTGCCGGCGAGTGCCTGCACGCGCGTGTGCAGGCCGCCGAGCTCGCCCTGGAGCGTGGCGTTGCCGAAGCGCTGAACCTCTTCGCTCTGCAGCTGCTGCATGTAGGCGATGCCGCGCGTGGAGAGTCCCAGCGCATACCACGGCAGGAACACCGAGACGATCAGAGCGATCGCGCCGAGCGCCGATACGAGCCAGCCGGTGGGTGATCGATCAGCGGCCATCGTGTAGGTAGATCATCGGATTGCCCGCGCGCGGGCTTTACCCGTGGCCGTAGCCCGGGGCCGCGGGCGGCGATCGGCCGCCGAGGCGCGAGATCATGCGTAGGAAAGCAGCGAGCCGACGGCGGCACGGGCGTCTGTGAGCCACGCCTCGCAATCGTGCGGATCGGCGGTCAGGAATGCCGTGGGGATCGCGTTGCGCTCAGCGAGCGTGCGCACGATCGCCTCGCCGCGCGCGAGCGTGTCCGTCGCCGCGCTCGTCCCGCGCGCCTCGTACACGACGCCCCGTACGGTGGTGTCGATCGCCTGCGTGATGAAGTGCTCCAGGCGCGAGCCGTGCAGCGCGTCCAGCTCCGCCGCGGAACCGCTGGCGGTGGCGAGCAGCCAGCAGAGGATCGTGACGTTCTCGAGCGCGCCGCGCAGCGTGGCGAGCCGGTCGGGCGTGCCGATCCAGCACTCCGCGCCGAGCGCCTCGATCGCCGCGCGCGCATCCTCGCTGCGCGTCGTGATGCGCACGGCGTGCCGCTCTCCGATCATCGCCTCGGCCAGGCGCCGGCCACGGCAACCGCCGGCCACGATCAGGATGCGCGCCACGGCGCGGCATCTTAGAGACCGCGAAGACGGCCCCCGGCCGGAGCTTGACCCCGAAACGCGCCGGGCGCGAAGCGGCGGAGGCTCGACTACCATCCGCTGCCCGCCATGACCGAGCCCTCGCCGACAGACCTGGACGTAGTGACGATGGAGAAGATCGTTGCTCTGTGCAAGCGCCGCGGCTTCGTCTTCCCGTCCTCGGAGATCTACGGCGGCGTCGGCTCGACGTACGACTTCGGCCACTACGGCGTGCTGCTGAAGACGAACGTGAAGAACGAGTGGTGGCGCGCGATGCTCCAGGAGCGCGACGACATCGTGGCGCTCGACTCGGCGATCCTGCAGCATCCGAAGGTGTGGGAGGCCTCGGGCCACCTGGCGGGCTTCACCGACCCGCTGGTGGACTGCAAGACGTGCGGCCAGCGCTTCCGCGCGGACCACCTGCGGGAGCTCGCGTGCGGGCGCAAACCGTCGAAGCACCCGGGCGAGACGGACGAGTGCTCTCTGACACAGGCGCGCGACTTCAACCTGATGTTCGAAACGACGATCGGGCCGGTGAAGGAGTCGGGTTCGGTCGCGTATCTGCGCCCGGAGACGGCGCAGGGCATCTTCGTCAACTTCAAGAACGTGCTGCAGTTCTCGCGCAAGAAACCGCCGTTCGGGATCGCGCAGGTGGGCAAGTCGTTCCGCAACGAGATCACGCCGGGCAACTTCATCTTCCGCACGCGCGAGTTCGAGCAGATGGAGATGGAGTTCTTCGTGCCGCCGGCCGAGGCGCAGCAGTGGTTCGAGCACTGGCTCGCGGAGCGCGCGCGCTGGTACATCGACTTGGGCATCCGCCCCGACCACCTGCGCCTGCGCGCGCACGACGCGGACGAGCTCTCGCACTACTCCTCGGGCACGAGCGACGTCGAATACCTGTTTCCGTCCGCCACCCCTGGTGGCGGAGCCCGCTGGTCGGAGCTGGAGGGCATCGCCAACCGCGGCGACTTCGACCTGACGCAGCACGCGAAGTTCTCGGGCGAGAAGCTCGAGTACTTCGACCAGGCCAGCGGCGAGCGCTACGTGCCGCACGTGATCGAGCCGGCGGCGGGCGCGGACCGCGCGACGCTCGCGTTCCTGGTGGACGCCTACGACGAGGAAGTGGTCGAGCGCGAGGGCACGGGCGCGGGCGAGGTGCGCACGGTGCTGCGCCTGCACCCGCGCCTCGCGCCGGTGAAGGCGGCGGTGCTGCCGCTGGTGAGCAAGGACGGGCAGCCGAAGCTCGCGCGCGAGGTGCACCAGGCGCTGCGCGGGCGCGTGCAGGCGGAGTACGACGCGGGCGGCGCGATCGGCAAGCGCTACCGCCGCCAGGACGAGATCGGTACGCCGCTGTGCATTACGATCGACCATATGAGTCTCGAGGACCGCACTGTCACAGTGCGCGACCGTGACTCGCTGACGCAGGAGCGCCTGCCGATCGACGGCATCGCGGATGAGATCGAGCGGCGCGTGAACGCGCCGTGGCGCACACCGAAGCTGACGAGCGGATAGGAGAGCGATGGACTTCGACCTGAGCGACGAGCAGCGCCTGATCAAGGACACGGCGCGCGAGTTCGCGGACAAGGAGATCGTGGCGCAGTCGCGCGAAAACGCGCGCAACCACCACTTCGACCTGGAGATGGTGAAGAAGATCGCCGATCAGGGCTATCTGGGCGCGATCGTCCCGGAGCAGTACGGAGGCGCCGGCCTCGACTACCTGTCATATGGCCTCGTCGTCGAGGAGATCGGTCGCGCGGACTCCTCGATCAGGACGGTCGTGTCGGTGCAGACCTCGCTGGTGTGCTCGGGCATCCTCAGGTTCGGCACCGAGGAGCAGAAGCAGAGGTACTTGCCGAAGCTGTGCTCGGGCGAGGGGCTCGGCTGCTTCGGGCTGACGGAGCCGG
>JASLHP010000046.1 GCA_030149625.1 Solirubrobacteraceae bacterium | reverse complement strand
AGGGCGCGTTGTCGTAGGGGTCGCCGGGTCCCCAGAAGATGCCCTGGGCGAGCACCGAGGTCGCGGCGATCAGGTTGCCGGCGCTGGAGTACCCGGGCTTGCCTTCGGCCTCCGAGTGGCTGAGTTCGTTGTAACGGTGCTCGTAGGCGTTGTGCAGCTGGCAGGCGACGTTCCAGACGGGGTTTTCGGTCACGCCGGCGGGGATGCCGTTGGCAGCTCGCTGCGCGTTCAGGAGCTTCAGGATCTGCGGCGTGGCGGCCGCCCGCGCGGCGGGGACGTGCCCGAGCACGAGCGCGCACGCGCACAGCGCGAGCACGGCGAGACGGCGGGACGGTGTCTTTGCGTTGGTCACGTACAGCTACAACCTGCGAGGAGGCCCGGCAGAGCGGTCCGGTGAATCTAGATGATCGGTTCCGCGCCGCTGCACCGCACCTGGCACGCACGCCGCCGGAGCGTCCCTACGCCGTCGTCGGTTGGTCCTCGCCTGCCCGCGCGTCGAACTCGCGCACGATCGAGAGCGTCTCCTCTTCGCGCTCGGCGCGCGCGTCGGTGAGCGGGCCCAGGATGCCCCGCAGCACCGACCAGATCGTCCACCGCCGCGGCCTGATGATGCGGGGCGCCCGGCGCTCGATGCCCGAGACGATCGCCTCTCCCGCGACGGCGGGCGAGAGGCGCTTGTGCAGCGGCTTGGGGAGTGTCTGCAGCATCCGGTCCACGGCCGGATCGGCGTCGAGGGCGCGATGCACCATCTCGGTGTCGATGAAGCCGAAGTACGCGACGCTGGCGCTGGCTCCGTGCGGCGCGAGCTCGATGCGCAGCGCGCGCCCGAACTGCTCCACGGCGGCCTTGCTCATCGCGTACGGGATCGCGCCGATGCCGTTGAAGAAGGCGTAGATCGATGAGATCACGACCACGTGCCCGCGCCGCGGCACGATCTCGGGCAGGGCCGCCTCGACGGTGCGCACGACGCCCATCTCGTTGACCTCGATCACGCGCTCGAAGTTCTCGCTCGACATCGCCCGGAACGACGCGACGCGGCTCACGATTCCGGCGTTGGCGACCACGACGTCCAGACCGCCGAAGCGCTCGACGGTGACGGCGACCGCGCGCTGCATCGCGCCGCGGTCGGTCACGTCGGCGGCGAGGCCGATCGCACGGCTGTCGTGCAGCTGGGCGGCGGCCCGGCGGACGGCTTCCTCATCCAGGTCGACCACGGCGACCGAGGCGCCCCGGGCGATCAGCGCGCGCGCAGTCTCGAAGCCGATGCCGCGTGCGGCGCCCGTGACGAGCGCGACCTTCCCGCTCAACTCGTAGCGAGCCATGCGGGGAGTCTTTCAGGTCAGCGGCGCCTGAAGCGCGCATGCCGCAGCTGCCGCTCGGGCTCGTGCTCGGGACCCGGCGGGGGCTCGTCCGGCTCCTCCTTGCGGCGGCCGTACGCCGCGCGCACCAAGAAGCCCGCGACGAGGAGCGCGTACACCGCGGCGACCCACCAGTGGCCGTTCAGCGCGGAGGCGATCACGACCGCCAGCGAGAGGACGGCGGCGCTGAGCGCGAAGGCGATGTTCGCCGTCATCGCTGCCGAGGATACGGCGCGCCCGCTACGCCGGGTCCTCCGCGCCGCGCGCGCTGACCCGGAAGCGCACCGTGTGCGCCGGCTCCGGCGCGAGCGCCACGAAATGCACGTGCAGGTGCTCGACCGAGCCGCCGTTCAGCCGCATGTCGCCGCTGCGCTCGACCGTCGCGTACGAGGAGGAGCCCAGGCGGGCGGCCAGCTCGCGCCGGATCTTCCACAGCTCGGCGCCGGCCTCGTCGGGAAGCTCCTCGAACTGCGCCACGTGACGGCGGGCGACGATCAGGTAGTGCGCCGCGGTGCCCTCATAGGGGAAGTCGTTGCGCGTCACGTACCAGTGCTCGCCCTCGTACTCCACCGGCTCGCGCTGCCATGCGCCCGCGTGCTCGGGGCAGAAGATGCAGACGCCTTCGGCTTCGAGCGCGCGCATCCGCTCGAGCTGCTCGGCGCCTCGCGCCGCATCGAGGTTATAGAGCGCGCTCATAGGTCCGGAACGCGAAGCCGAGTTCGTTCTCGACCAACGTGCCGCCATCTTCGATCAGCGACCACTCGGCCGGGTCGAGGTCCGGGAAAAACGCGTCGCCCTTGATCTCGCCCTCGATCTCGGTCGCGTACAGCCGCTCGCACAGCGGCAGCGCGTCGCGGTAGGTGACCTCTCCCCCGATCACGAAGCAGTCCCCTTCGCAGGCGGCGAGGGCATCGCGCAGTGAGGCGAACACCTCCGCCCCCTCGGCGCGGTAGCTCCGGTCGCCGGAGAGCACGAGGTTGCGGCGATCGGGCAGCGGGCGGAAGCGATCCGGGAGCGATTCGTAGGTGCGCCGCCCCATCAGCACGGTGTGTCCGCTCGTCAGCTCGCGGAACCGGCGGAGGTCGGAGGGCAGCCGCCACGGCAGCTCGCCGTCGCGACCGATCACGCGGTTCGCCGAGTGTGCGACGACGATCGCGATCACGTCGCCACCGGGATGCCGCCGATCGCGGGGTGCGGGTCGTAGTCGCTCAGCTCGAAGTGCTCGGCGCGGAAGTCGTGGATGTCCTCGATCCGGCGTCCGGCCTCGGTCAGGCGCAGGGTCGGCAGCCGGCGCGGCTCGCGGGCCAGCATTTCCTCCACGGCCGGCAGCTGGTTGGCGTAGATGTGCGCGTACTGGATCCAGTGCACGTACTCGGCGAACCGATAGCCGGTCAGCTGCTCCAACATGAGGCCGAGTGCCGTGTACTGCGCCATGTTGGACGGCACGCCGATCGGGGTGTCGCCCGAGCGCTGGTTGTGGATCAGGTGCAGCTCGTCGCCGAACACCAGCGCGTGAATCCAGCCGTGGCAGGGAGCGATCGTGTTGCGCGATCGCACGCCCGTCTCGCGGTGGTTGGCGTTGGGGATCCAGGGGCTCATCACCGCCGTGCGGTCGAGCGGCAGATCGCGCAGCTTGCGAACGAGGTGCGGGAGCTGGTCGAAGCCGGGGTCCTCGCCGTCGAGGTCGGTCGTGAAGTTACGGAAGGCGTGGCCGTAGGAGCCGGGGCCGAGGTCGCCCGGCTCTAGCCCCCGCGCCCGGCACTTCTCCTCGGTCGCCCAGGCGTCCCACCAGTCGCAGCCGAACTCGCGCAGCTCATTGAGCGTCCTCGCGCCGTTGATGAACGCGCACAGCTCGCCGATCGCCTTGGAGACGAAGCCTTTGATCGAGCGCTCGGTGATCACAGCCGCGCCGTGGGCCATCGGGAAGCGCATGCAATGGCCCGCGATGGCCAGCG
>JASLHP010000124.1 GCA_030149625.1 Solirubrobacteraceae bacterium | reverse complement strand
TCGCGCAGCGCCGCGAAGCGGGCCGCGCCGGGAAAGCGCCCTCTGGTCGTGGCCGACGTGGGAGCTTTGGAGCTGGCGTTCGTGGTCGTCGTGGTGCCGGAGGACCCTCCGCACGCGGCCAACACGAGGCTGAGGAGGACGAGCACGACCGTCGCAATCGCCAGGCTGCTGCTCTTGCTGTGAATGTGAGGCATTGACTTCCTTTGTTGGTGATCTGTGGGTGTGCTTGCTGGTCACGCCAAGCGCCCTCGCGCCCGGCTCTAGCCTCCAAACAACGAAGGTTCGCCGCCGCCGCGGCCGCCGACTGCACCGTTTCTACCGGACGCGGAGGAGCCACTGCCGCCGAACAGTGCCGTGAGCGCACCGCCGCCGGCGCCAACGCTGATCGATTCGGCGCTGACGGCACCGCTCGCGCCGGGTCCTCCGGTGACCGTCACGGTTTCGCCGGGGTGGATGCCCGCGACGCTCGCCTTGACGGTCTTCGTGACGCTCGTCGCCGCCGAGGTCGTCACCTTGACCGTGTTGCCTTCGGCGTTGGTCACGTACAAGGTGCTGCCGTCCACGTAGGCGACGGTACCAGCGGTCGGCCGCGTGAATCCGGAGCCCGTGCCGCCGGCGCTGGCACCCGCTGCGGCTGCACCAGCTCCGGCCGCGCCCGAGCCACCGGCCGCCGAAACGCCGCCGCGCAGAGCGCGAAAGCGCGAGATCAGGCTCGACGCCGTGGCGCCGGCGGGAGCGCTCGGAGACGAGGTTTCTCCCTTCTCGACCAAGACGCCGCCGATGAACCCGCAGGCAGTCAGCAGCACGCCGAGCAGCGCGAGCGCCAGCAGGTTTGCGCCCGCGCCAAAGAGGCGCCGGCGCGGCCGGCGCGGCAGCAGCTCCTCGGGCTCCCCTAGCCACTGCTCATCGGCCTCGATCGAATCCTCATGGGTGGCGGTGGACGGTTCGTGTGCCATTGCGGTCTCCTGATGGGGGGAGGTTGGGTCACTCAAAGCGCAGCGCCTCGATCGGTCGCAGGCGCGCAGCGCGGGCTGCCGGGTAGGTACCGAAGAACAGGCCAGACGCCAGCGCGGCGCCGAACGCGAGGAAGATCGAGTAGGTGGCGATCTCCGGGCGCACACCGGCGATCTCGAACTGACTGCCGGCGACGCCGACGGCGACGCCGAGGATGCCGCCGAACAACGACACGAGCACCGCCTCGGTCAAGAACTGGGTGAGGATGTCCGAGCGGCGGGCTCCGACCGCCTTGCGGATGCCGATCTCGCGTGTGCGCTCGGTGACGCTTACGAGCATGATGTTCATCACGCCGATTCCGCCGACCAGCAGCGAGATCGCGGCGACCTCGCCGAGGAGCGTCGTGAACACGCTGCTCGTCGAGCTGGAGGTTTCCAGCAGCGAGCCTTGGTTCAGAACGCTGAAGCCGGGTTCGGCCGTGTCCTTGATCCTGTGACGTTCCTCGAGGAGCGTCGTGACCTCGGCTTCGGCGGCATCGAGGGCAGATTCGGACTTCGCTTGCACCGTGATCGAATCGAGCGGGCCGACACCGGTGAGCGAGTCCTGCACGGTGGTGATCGGCGCCATCACGACGTCGTCCTCGTTGGTCGTGCCGTTGGTGCCCTTTTTGGCGAGCACGCCGACGACTTCGTAGTTGCTGCCGTTGACCTTCATGTTCTGCCCGACGGCGCTCTGCCCAGCGAACAGTTCCTGCACGACTTCCTCGCCGATCACCGCCACACGCCGATGCTTGGCGACGTCTTCGGACGTGAATGACGAGCCTTCGGCGAGCTTGTAAGTGTGGGCGGTCAGGTAGCTGGGCGTGGTCCCGACGAACGAGGACGGTTCGAAGCTGGTGCCGTCGAAGACGAGGCTGACTTCGCTCGCGTCGACGACGGGCGAGGCGCTCTTGACGTCGGGAGCCAAGCTCGGATTCTGCAATGCTTCGGCGTCCGCCTTCGTCAGCGACACGGCGGCAGCGGTGCTTGCCCGTGCGCCGAAGCGCAAGCCGCCGCTGGCTTGCACCACGAGCACGTTCGTGCCGAGGCTCTGGATCGTCGATTGGACCGCCTTGGACGAGCCGTTGCCGACGGCGATCAGCACGATTACCGAGGCGACGCCGATCGTCATGCCGAGAATCGTCAGACCCGAGCGCAGCTTGTTCGCCGTGATCCCGCTCCAGGCGATGCGCAGCATCTCCGGGCCGATCACGACTGCGCTTCCGTGACGCCGGCCTCGCGGCGGTTGTGGGCCGACTTCTGCGCTTCCGTGACGCCGGCCTCGCGGCGGTTGTGGGCCGACTTCTGCGCTTGCGGCAGCGGTGGCGCGTCGTGTACGGCGAGCGTGCGACGGTCCTCGACGATCTCGCCGTCGGTGAGCCTGACGATGCGCTTGGACTGCTCGGCGACGTCCGGCTCGTGGGTGATCAGCACGACGGTGCGGCCTTCTTCGTTCAGGCCCGCGAAGATCCGCAGCACGTCCTCGGTCGCGTGTGAGTCGAGGTTGCCGGTCGGCTCGTCGGCGAGGATCAGCGAGGGGTTCGTGACGATCGCACGCGCGACAGCGACCCGCTGCTGCTGGCCGCCGGAGAGCTCGGAGGGCTGGTGTTGCATGCGGTTGGCCATCCCCACCGAGCACAACGCGCGTTCAGCGCGCTTGCGACGCTCGGCGCCGCGCAGGCCGGCGTACGCGAGCGGAAGCTCGACGTTGACGAGCGCGCTCGTGCGCGCGACAAGGTTGAAGCTCTGGAAGACGAAGCCGATCTTGCGGTTGCGCAAGTCGGACAGATCGTCCTCGTCCATGCGGCTGACGTCGATGCCGTCAATCGCATAGCGCCCGCTCGTCGGGATGTCCAGGCATCCGAGGATGTTCATCAACGTGCTCTTGCCGCTGCCCGAGCTGCCCATGATCGCCACCATGTCGCCGGTGTCGATGCGCAACGAGACTTTGCGCAGCGCTCGCACCTGGATCTGGCCGAGATCGAACACCTTCGTGATCTCGCGCACATCTATCACCGGATGCCGTGGCATCGGCGTGGCCCGCGGGCTGGGAGCGCCCGCCGCCGCGCGTGCGACCAATGGTCGCGTGCGCGGCGCTCGACCAGGGGCGTTGGCGCGCGAGCG
This sequence comes from Solirubrobacteraceae bacterium, assembly GCA_030149625.1. Next base: position 3,383 of record JASLHP010000124.1, on the reverse strand, counting down.
CGATGGCACGCGCATCAACCGCCGCCCCGGAAGAACGCGCCACCGCCACCGCCCAAGCCGGGGCCGCCGATCCCGCCGGGAGCCGCGAGTCCGCCACCGCCGAGGCGGCTGCCGATTTTCGAGATCACGCTCGTGGCGCTCGAGCCGGTCGCGGTGGCAGCTGGCAGCACGACCGTTTCGCCGGCGTTCAGGCCGCTGAGCACGATCGTCGAGGTGTTGCCCGCAAGACCGGTGACGACGCGTTGGCGCACCTGCTTGCCGCTGCGCTCGACCGTGACGGTGTCGGCGGCGATCGCGCTCGTCGGCACGTTGACGCCTTCGGCCTGCTTGACGACGACTTCGGCGGTTGCGCTCATCCCCAGCCGCACGCCGGTGGTCATCTGGTCGAGTTGGAACGTCACGTCGTAGCTGACCGCGCCGCTGCTGGTCGAGGAGAGCAGCGCGACTTCGCTGACGTGGGCCGCGAGTTTGCTGCCGTTCAGCGCTTCGACGGTGACCGTCGCGATCTGGCCCGGCTTGACGTTGCCGATTTCCGATTCGCTCAGCGCGACTACCAGCTGCATCCTGCTGAGATCGCTGAGCACCGCAAACGCGGAGCTCGAGGAGCCCGATGAGCCGGCGCTGGAGGCGCTCGACGCGGTGCTCGAACGCCCCGTCGCACCGCTGCTGGCGCCGGTGTCGCCCGACGAGCTGGCGGAGCTGGCAGCGCGGGTCGTGCCGCCGCCCGAGACCACTTCTCCGACCTGGCCGGCGAGCGAGACGATCGTGCCGCTCTCCGGCGCATACAGGTCCGTGTCCTGAACCGCCTGTTCATCGCTTTGCACGGTCAGCTTGTCGCTCTTCACGGCGGCCCTGGCGGAGGCGATGTTGGCTTCGCGTGTCGCCGTGCTGATCGTCGCTTTGGCGGCGGAGGAACCCGAGCCGGCTTCGCCGCTTTCGCGTCTGCTCGAGCCCGTCGTGCCCGTCGATGTGGTCGTCGTGGGCGTCGGTGTGGTCGTCTTGGACCTTGTGTCCGGCGATGTCGTCGCGGTGCTCGTCGTGGTCGGCGCGGTGCTCGTCGGCGTGGTCGTCGCGGGCGTGGGGGTGGCGGCGGGCGTCGTTGTCGTAGGTGTCGTGCTCGCCGGTGTCGTGCTCGCGGACGTGGTGGTGGCGGGTGTGGTCTGCGTCGGCGATTCGTATGCGGCGTCGAGCAGCCGCGCGCGGCCTCGACCACGCGCCGCCGCGGCCGCCGTCGTGGCGCCTGCGGCGGCGGCGCTGCTACCGGAGCCGCTCGAGTCTTCGCCGTCGGTTTCTTCCTCCTTGGCAAGACCGGCTTCAGCCGACTGCAGGCTGGCCTTGGCCTGTTCGAGTGTGACTTCGGCGCTCTGCGGGTCAAGCGACGCCAGCAGTTGACCCTGCGTGACGTGCTGACCCTGCGTGACGTAGATGTGCGTGACCGTCCCGCTCGTCTTGAAGCCGAGGTCCAGCTGGCTGAGCGCCTGCAAGTTGCCGCTGCCGGAGACGGTCGATTGCACGACGCCTCGCGCGGCGGTCGCGGTGCGGGTCACCGTCGCCTGACTGCCGGACGCCGGCCCCACGACGAGTACGGCGACGACGATCGCACCGGCGCAGAGAGCGCCCAGTGCGTAGACGAGCCAGGATGCTCCTTTGCGTTCGGTCATCTTGTCCACCTAGATAGTCGGCTGGAGCCGTAAGAGGCGGCGAAGAAACGGCTCAAGCACGTCTTAACTTCGTGTAAGGCTCATCGGCGTCCTGCTTATGTTGGCGCCGGCCCGACGCCGCGAGCTCTGACGGCGGCGCATGCCCACGGGGACGGCGGCGCGCTCTGCGATGATCCGCGCGGATGCCCAGCTTTGGCGGAATCGATCTCGGTGGGACCAAGATCCAGGCGGTGATCGTGGATGGTGCGCAGACCGTGCTCGGCTCGGCGCGGCGCGCGACGCCGACCGAGGGTGGCCCGGCGGACGTGGCCGCGGAGATGGAGAGCACCCTGCGCGACGCGGCCAAGGCAGCGGAGCTCGAGACGTCGTCGCTGGCGGGCGTGGGGGTCGGCTCGCCGGGAACGATCGACGACGGCAAGGTGACGAGTGCTCGCAACCTGCCCGGCTGGGAAGGCACGTTCGCGCTAGCCGAGACGCTCGAACACAGCTTCGGCTGCCGCGTGGCGGTCGGCAACGACGTGCAGGTCGCGACCGACGCGGAGTTCAAGCTGGGGGCGGCGCGCCGGTACAGCTCGCTGCTTGGCGTGTTCTGGGGAACCGGCGTGGGCGGCGGCCTGATTCTCGACGGCAAGCCGTGGACAGGCCGCGGCGGCGCCGGCGAGATCGGGCATGTGGTGGTGGAGATCGACGGCGCACGCTGCACCTGTGGGCGGCGCGGCTGCATGGAGGCGTACGCGGGGCGGGCGTCCATGGAAGCGCACGTGCGCAAGCTGCACGAGGACAAGGGGCACAAGACCGACCTGTTCAAGTTGATGAAGGAGCATGGACGCACGCGCCTGACGAGCGGCATCTGGGCGCGCGCGCTCGAGCACGAAGACAAGCTCGCCGGGCAGACGCTGGGACGCGCCGTGAGGGCGCTCGGAGCGGGCATCGCCTCGGTCGTCAACGTGCTCGATGTCGAGAGCGTGATCATCGGCGGGGGGTTGGGAATCAGGCTGGGACACCCCTACGCCAAGCTGATCGCCGACGCGATGCAGCCGCATCTGTTCGCCGACTCGCGGCCCCCGCACGTCCACGTCGCGGCGCTCGGCGACCTCGGTGGGGCGATCGGAGCGGCGCTGCTCGTCGAGTGAGCTACAGGCCGGCGAAGGTGATCGCGACGAGCGCGATCGAAAGCGTCGAGGTGACGACCACGGTCACCGCCGCGGCGCCGTCGAGCAGCCCGCGGCTCGCGCGCTCGCCCATCACCTGGCGCGAGCGCGACAGACGCCAGATGAAGAACAGGTTGATCGGCAGCAGAAAGCCGTTGACGACCTGTACGCCGACCAGCAGCGAGATCACTGGGACTCCCGGAATGATTGCGACAAACGCGCCGATCATGATCATCGCCGTGATCACGTTCACGAACACGGGAGCCTCCTGGCGACGCCTGCCGACGCCCTTCTCGTAGCCAAGCGACTCGGAGACCACATAGGAGGTGGCGATCGGCAGGATCGCGGCCGCCAAGAGGCTCGCGCCCAACAGTCCGACGCCGAACAGCACCTCCGCGTAGCGCCCGGCGAACGGGTTCAGCGCGCGGGCGGCTTCGGCGGCCGAGGAGATGTCGTGGATGCCGTGTGTGAACAGCGTGGCGCCAGTGGCGATGATGATGAAGGTAGCTACGACGTTGGCGAACACCGCGCCCGCGACCGCCTCGCGTTCCTCGTGTGGCAGCTCGTCCTC
>JASLHP010000114.1 GCA_030149625.1 Solirubrobacteraceae bacterium | reverse complement strand
TGTACTCAGGGTGCGGTAGTTCGTGCTATCGCCCACTCGTAACGGGCAAGCCCGGCTTCGCGAATGTGCCGCCCGGCACCGTCTTCGGCGAAGAACCAAACGGGGAATGCGAAGAGACCTACTGTGGTCCGGCCGTCGTGGAGGCGACGCCCGACCTGAGCCACATCATCGTCCAAGGTACGGGTCTCGGTGGCCAATACGAGTGGTCGCAAGGAAAGCTGACGCGCTTGGATGGTGGGGCGCCGGAACCGATCTTGACGCACCCCGAAAACTCCCGCGGCGCGATCTCGAGCGACGGTTCCCGTGTGATTCTCGAAGAATCGAGCACGAAGTCTTTGTACATGCGCGACCTGGCGCTGGAAAAGACCGTCCCGCTGAACGTCGCGGAACCGAATTGTGTGAGTCACGGAAAGTGCGCGAGCGGTGGCGGGACGTTCCAGCTAGCAAGTACCGACGGTTCGGAAGTCTTCTTCACCAATATCGTCGGCAGCAAAGAATCGCATCGCCTGACGAACGACTCAGGTGAAGTTGGGGAGGATTTGTATGAGTGTGAAATGGTCGAACGCGGAGGGGAATTGGAATGCCACCTGTCGGACATTGCCAAGGACGCGATGGGTGTACTCGGCGCGAGCAAGGATGGCGCGTATCTGTACTTCGTCGCTAACAGTGTCCTTGCCCAAGGCGCGGTGCCTGGCGAATGTGCACCAGAAGCAGGCACGCCCCTGCCTACCGCCACGTGCAACGTGTACGTCAGGCATGACGGCGTGACGAAGTTCGTGGCGCTGGTTTCCCCGGAGGACTTCCATGATTGGGCTGTCGAACTCAGTGAGTCGACCGCCCGGGTGTCGCCGGACGGGAACTGGCTCGAGTTCATGTCGCAGCGGCCGGTGACCGGCTATGACAACCGCGACGCGATCACCGGCAAGCCCGATGCCGAGGTCTACCTCTATGACGCGAGCACAGGACGGGTGGTGTGCGCGTCGTGCGACCCGACGGGGGCGCGGCCGATCGGCGCGGAAACAAGCAAACTCGAAGCGGGACTGGTCGGAGGTCGCGATATCTGGGCGTCAGGCGTGGGCATCGCCGCGAACGTCCCGACCTGGGTGCGAATGCGACTCGGAAACATCTCGAATCAGCCGCGCTACCTGTCTGACAGCGGGCGTTTGTTCTTCAATAGCGATGATGCCCTCGTTCCGCAGGACGTGAACGGGACGGAGGACGTGTATGAGTACGAGCCGCCCGGCGTGGGTGGGTGCGCGGTCGTGAGCACGACGTTCAGCGCGGCGTCCGGAGGGTGTGTCGGACTCATCTCGTCGGGTACTTCGGCGGAGGAATCGTCGTTCCAGGAAGCGAGCGAAAGCGGCGGCGACGTGTTCTTCTTGACGTACGCACAGCTTCAGCCGCAGGACTATGACAACGCGGTGGACATGTATGACGCGCACGAATGCACGAGCGCGACTCCGTGCTTTTCGCCGCTTGTCCCGCAGCCGCCGGCTTGTACGACCGCGGATGCTTGTCGCGCGGCGCCGACACCACAGCCGGCGAACTTCGCCGCGCCGTCGAGCGCGACGTTCGCGGGAGCGGGCAACCTGCCACCTGCGACGGCGCCCGCCGCAGCCGCGGCGAAGCCGCTGACGCGGGCGCAGAAGCTCGCGCAGGCGCTGAAAGCCTGTCGGAAGAAGCCGAAACGCAAGCGGGCCGCGTGTGAGCGGCAGGCGAAGGTCAAATACGGCGCGAAATCGAGCAAGGCCGCCGCGAAGAAGAAAGGCAAGAGGTGATCGTGGTGGGTTTTCGCAAGAGCGTCATTATCGGGCTGGCCACGATCGGAGTGCTGCTCGCGGCGGCGCCTGCGTCGTTCGCCCAGAGCGGCTGGTGGCATTTGACGTCGGGCACCCGGCCTGGGTACATCAAGCCGGGAGTGGCACATGACGAGGTCCAAGAACTCGTCACGTCACCGGGGTCGATTTTGGGGACGCCGACGACTGCGTTCGAACTGTACGTTGGCAGCGAAGAAGTCGGGTTCTTCGCTAGCGAACCGATGGCGAAAGAACTCGGCGTGCCGGTGGCGAGCGCGGCGAGTATCCAGCAGGCGCTGGAAGGTTTCTATGGCAAAGGTAACGTGACCGTCACTGGCGGTGTTCCCGGGGGTGCTCCTGGGTCGATCACGCCGCTCGTGATCACAAGCGTCGGCACAAGCTCGTATCAGCCTGTGGAACGGCTGACGGCCTACGACGTCACGGGAGAAGGCAGCGCGACGGTCACGGTTACAGCGACGGGAAAACCCGACGGCGAGATCTACGTGACGGCCGAGAACGTCGGCGATGCCACGATCGACGCCGAAGCCGCGCCCGTCCAGATCCTCGACACGCTGCCGCACGGTGTGAGGGCCGTGGCGATGCTCGGCACCGAACCCGGGCATTACGGCACCATCAACGAACGCGCCGTGTTGAAATGCTCGCTCGAACCACAGCCAACGTGCACCGTCAACGAAGGCTTGGGGGCGTTCACCGAGATCGAATTGCGGATTGCTGTTGTGGTGGAATCGGGTGCGGCGACGCTGAACGAAGCGAGTGTCTCCGGCGGCCGCGTGCCAAGTGCGTCCTTCCGGCGGTCGCTCACGTTCAGCGGCGTGCCGACGCCGGCCGGCGTTGAAAACTACGAACTTACGCCCGAAGAAGAACTCGGGCAGCCGGCGACCCAGGCCGGCGCGCACCCGTTCCAGCTGACGACGACGCTCATGCTCAACCAGGGCGCTGACACGTCGTCGCTCGCGCCGTCGTCCGAAATCAAAAATCCG
>JASLHP010000037.1 GCA_030149625.1 Solirubrobacteraceae bacterium | reverse complement strand
CCGCCGGGGAAAGAGATCTCGCCGGCGTGGCGGCGCAGATCGGAGCGGCGCTTGGTCAGGACGACGTGCGGGTCGCGCGAGTCGGGCGCGAGAAACAGCGGGACGAGCACCGCCGCGAGGGTCGGCTCCGTGGCCCGCGGCCGGTTCGAGCCGGCCCGAGAGGACGATTCAGGCGGCCAGGTGAACGCGCTCAATGCGCTCCTGGAACATGACCTCGCCATCGAGCGCCCGGTGCACGGGACACTTCGCGGCAATCACGCGCAGACGTTCCACCTGATCCTCGGGCAAGTCGTCCGGCAGGCGCATGATCAGCTGGAACTTGGTCGGGCAGCCACGCTCCGCGGGGCTGTACTCGACGTCCACCTCCACGTGGCCGATGTCCCAGCCCTTGCGCGCCGCGTACATCTCCATCGTGATCGCGGTGCACGTCGCAAGGCTCACCGCGAGCAGCTCCTGCGGGTCAGGGCCGGAGTCGTCGCCGCCGGCATCGAACGGCTCGTCCACGGTCATCTGGTGGTCGCGAACCTGCACCGTGTGCTTGAACGTTGCGCCGTCGCGTCGCGCGGAGACCTTCATCTTCGTCAGACCTGGCGTGTGAGTCATCTCGATCCCCTCGATCGGCTGCGGCTCTTTACTCAACGTTCATAATACTGCCGCGGCTCGCGGCCAAGGGCGCACCGTCACGTCAGCGGGTTGAACAGCAGTCCCGTCAGCAGCTTCGGGAAGAAGTACGTCGACTTCGGCGGCATGTTCTCGCCCACCGCGGCGATCTCGCGCACTTGATCGATCGGCGTCGGGCGCATCACGAACGCAGCGTCGAAGTCCCCCGAGCGGACCATCGCGAGCGCCTCCGTCGTGTCGCGCGCGTAGAACAGACCGTTGAAATGCGAGATGTCATCGTCGCTGTAGCCGAGCGCGTTCTTAAGCACAAGTGTCTCCAGCACGCCCGTGTCCAGATGGCGATACGCCTGCGAGCGCTCCGGCAGCGCCGCGTCCGCAATCGCCTGATCCTTGAGCTTCAGCCGCAGCGCCCGCTCGTCGCGTCCATCGAAGTAGCCGAGCTCGAGCGGGCCTGCGCCATCGCGCGGCGCGATCCGCTCGATCGGCACCTCGGCGATCTCGAAGTCGCGCTCCAGCGCCTGCGCCAGCGCCTCGCGGCGCGACTCGTCGAGGCCGCCGATCAGCCGATGCGTGGGAAAGACCGTCAGCCCCGGGTCCTGCAGCGCCACCAGGCACATCAGGATGTAGCGGTGCTCACCGTCCCCGCCGACTTCCTCCGCGTAAGTACGCAGCGTCTCGTAGCGATGGTGGCCGTCGGCGATCAGCAGCTCCGCGTCGGCGGTGGCCGCCTGCACCGCGGCGATCGCGGCCCGGTCACAGTTGCGCCAGAGGCGGTGGACCGTGCCGTCGGCGTCGGTGACCTCGGCCCACGGCGGCCGCTCGATCGCGGGCGCGAGCGCATCCCACGCGGCGCCGGCTGGATCCGAGTACAGCGAGAAGATCGGCGACACGTCTGCGCGCGTCGCGTGCGTCAGGCGCAGCCTGTCCTGCTTCGGGCCCGGGTGCGTGCGCTCGTGCGGGCGCACGCGCCCCGCCCCGTACTCCTCGATGCGCACCCTGCAGAAGAAGCCGCTGCGCTTGCGTGCGATCCCATCCGGTCCGGTGTATTCCTGCGTGTGCGCCCACAGCGCGGGCTCCGCGTCGCGCACCAGCGCGCCCCGCAGCTGCCAGCTCTCGAACAGCTCGCCCGCGGCCGCGTACGGGTCCCGCTGCTCGTCCCGCGCGCCCCACGCGTGCGGCAGGTCCACCGCGACCACGTTGAACGGCGAACGCGCGAGCAGCTCCGCGCGCTGAGACGCGTCGATCACGTCGTAAGGAGGCGCGAGAACGTCGGCGATCGAGCCGACGACCGACGGGTCGTAGTGCAAGGCGCGTAGCGGCTGGACGTCGGCCATGGCCGAGGCGGAGGCTAGCAGCGGCACTGGGCGAGCGTGCCGCGTGCTGGCCGCCGGTCTCGGGTGCGTCAAGCTCTACTCTTATGCGCACGGGGCGTGGCGCAGCCTGGTAGCGCACCTGCTTTGGGAGCAGGGGGTCGTGGGTTCGAATCCCGCCGCCCCGACTATTTGATTCTTATTTGAACCGCGTCCGTAAGAAGCGACGGTGCGCGTGTTCGCGCTTGCTGCGTGGTGGTCGAGTTCGTGGGGCAGGGTTGGTGTGGTGATGGTGGCGAACGGCTCGGCGATGTCGGCGTGCTGGATGGTGTCGTCGTGGACGTGGAGTTGTAGGAAGAGGGCTTGGTTCCATTGGCGGCGCAGGTGGCCGGGCGCGCGGGTGTAGGCGTGTTGGCAGTTGGCGAGGAGGTCGAGTGCCTTGTCGAGCGTGGTTTGCACGTCCGTCGCGGAGCGTTGCACGGTGGCGAGCTGGCTTTCGGCGCCGGTCGTCTGGGTGGTGATGCGGTCTTGCTCTTGGTGGAGGAGGTCGAGGGGGATGGCGCCTTGGTAGTAGGCGTGTAGGAGCTTGGTGCGCTCGTCCGTGAGCTTGGCGAGCCGGCGCTGCTGACGCGTAGTCTCTCGTTGGGCTTGTTTGCGCATCCCGGCGAGCGCGTGGTCGAGCTTCACGCGGATCGTCTCTAGGTGCTCGGCTGGTGGTGCTACGTGTGCGTAGAGGTGCTCGACGGCTTGCTCGATGATGTGGGTGGGTGTGTAGGGTCGATCAGTGGCTCGTGGTTGCCGTCGTATTCGACACCGGCGTAGCGGACGATCCCGATGTAGTACGGGTTGTCGAGCATTACCGCGAGCTGCGAGCGCGACAGCGGTTTGGACGGGGGTGTGGGGGTGGGGCGGGTGAGCAGCCCGCGGTCGGTGAGCGCGTCTTGGAGGGTGTCGAGGGTGTACGCGCCGGTCGCGTAGGCGGTGAACCCCAGCGCACATGCGGCGCGCGTTCGGGGTCGATCTCGACTGTGCGGACTTCGCGGCCCTCGATCAGCTTTCTGACGTTGAGGTAGCCGATTGGCGCGCGTGTCGGGGTGCCTCCGGTCTTGGCCTTCTGGATGAGTCCCTTGCGTGCCTCGGCGGCGAGGTTGGCCGAGTAGAACTCGGCGTTGGCGGCGACGATCGCGTGCATGAACCGCCCGAACGGCGTGTCGTCGATGTTCTCGGTCACCGACACCAGTTCGATG
>JASLHP010000028.1 GCA_030149625.1 Solirubrobacteraceae bacterium | reverse complement strand
ACCGGATCAAGGCTGCTCGCGCGCGCGTCGAGTTCGTCGGTGACAAGCGGGGTCAGCCTGGAGTCGGCCAAGGATGCGGGAGTACTCGGTGAACGGCGTGATGCAGGAAACGATGGTGCGGCGGCTTCAAGGCCGGGCGCCGGCCGATCCGCTGCCTCCTGCGCCCCGGCGCCGTCGAATGGGTGCTGCGATGTCTTCTAGCGGCGCTCCGGCCCCTCCGTCGGACCCGGGCAGCGGCGCCAGGACTCCTCTCGGCGGTCCGGGTCGCCGCGCGCTGCCCGCGATGGTCGTGGGGGTTGCAGCCGGGCTTGCAGCGATCGTGGGCCTCGCCCTGAGCGGCGCCGACGCTGCCGCGGCGGGCTGCGCCGTCGTGCTGGGGCTGGGCGCGCTCGCGGTCGGCTGGGGCTTCGGCGAGCGGGGCATGGCTTCGTTGGAAGCCGAAGTCGAGAGCAGCACGAGCGAGCTCAAACGGGCCCTCTCCGAGCTCGAGATCGCCCAGGCCGAGACGGTTCAGCGCCTCTCGATGGCGGTCGAGTTCCGCGACGAGGACACCGGCGCGCACATCGAGCGCATCGGGCGCTTCTCGGTGCTGCTGGCCGAACACATCGGCATGGACGCGGACTTCTGCGAGCGCCTGCGCCACGCCGCCCCTCTGCACGACGTCGGCAAGGTGGCGATCCCGGACGCGATCCTGCTGAAGCCCGGACCGCTGACGCCTGAGGAGCGCGCGATCGTCGAGACCCACGCCGAGGAGGGGCACCGCCTCGTTCGCGGCTCGTCCTCCTCGATCCTCGACATGGCGGCCACGATTGCGCTCAGCCACCAGGAGAAGTGGGACGGCAGCGGCTACCCGCGTGGCTTGAAGGGCGAGGCGATCCCGATCGAGGGTCGCATCGTCGCCGTCGCCGATGTCTTCGACGCGCTCACCAGCGACCGCGTCTACCGCAAGGCCTTCTCCGTCGACGAGGCGATCGGGATGATGCTCGAACAGCGCGGCCGCCATTTCGATCCGGTGCTCCTCGACGCGTTCATGGAAGTGCTCGGCCGCTCCGGCCCCGATGCGCGCGAGGAGCTGCGCCGCGACCCCGACGAACTCGTGGAGTCCACGCTCGAGACCTTCGCCACCGCGCTCGAACGCGGCGACGCCGAGATGGCCGAGGGCGCGATCGCGACCGCGATCGAGGACGGGATCACGCCGACCACGCTCCACGCCGAGGTGATCGGGCCCTCGCTGCGCAGGCTCGACGTTCTGTCGGCCGGCGGCGAACTGTCCGCCGACACAGAGCACCGCGCGAACACGATCGTGCGCCGCGTGCTCGCCACCCTCTACCGCTACATGACCGGCGGCACCGAGCCGACCCGCGAGCTGGTCCTGCTCGCCGGCGTCAAGGGCGACGAGCACACGCTCGGTCTGCAGATGGTCCACGACCAGCTTGCCGCGGCCGGCTTCCAGACCGTCTTCGACACCGACCTCGACGGCGGGCGGCTGCTGGAGCTCGTGGAGAGCCGCACCCCCGACCTCGTAGTCGTCGGCGCCACCGCCGCAGGCGAGGACGGCCTCGACAGCGCGCTGCGCGAGCTGCAGTCGGCGCATCCCGGGGTGCCGATCGTTCTCTCGGGACCCGCCGTGGGCGGCAGCCTGCCGCGCGAGCGCGGCGGCATGCGCGTGCTCGAACGCATCGACCAGTCGGTTGAGGCGGTCGAAGAGCTGCTCACCAGCGCCGCCGCAGCAGCCTGAGCCTCGCCTCCCCGCACAGTGAGACCTGCGCCCGCGGCGCCTTGAGCTAGAGTCGCGCCGGTGAGCAAGCGCGCGATCGTGACCGGCGGTGCCGGCTTCATCGGCTCGCACGTCGCCGACGCGCTGTTGGCCGACGGCTACGAGGTGCACGTCGTCGACGACCTCTCCTCGGGCGCGGCCGAGCGCGTGCCCGCACACGCGGAGCTGGCCCAGCTCGACATCGTCGACGAGCGCGCGCTGCGCGAGGTGTTCGACCGCGTCGCGCCGCAGGCCGTCTACCACCTCGCCGCCCAGGCGAGCGTCGTCGCCTCGGTGCAGGACCCGGGCCGCGACTGCGACGTCAACGTGCGCGGCACGTTGAACGTGCTGGAGGCCGCGGGGGCCCACGGCGCGCCTGTCGTGTTCACCTCCACCGGCGGCGCGCTCTACGGAGACGCGGCGCCGCGGCCGACGCCGGAGGACCGTATCCCGGCGCCGCTCTCGCCCTACGGCGCCTCCAAGTGGGCCGCCGAGTCCTTCGTGCGCACCTGGGCGCTCTCGGCGGGCATCCCGCACACCGTCACGCGGCTGGGCAACGTCTACGGGCCGCGCCAGAGCCCCCACGGCGAGGCCGGCGTCGTCGCGATCTTCACCGGCGCGATCAACGAGGGCCGTGTTCCCACTCTCTACGGCCACGGCCGCCCGACGCGCGACTACATCTACGTCGGCGACGTCGTCGAAGCCCTGCTCCGCGTCAGCGGCACCGCGGGCGTCTTCAACATCGCCACGGCCACCGAAACCGACGTGATCTCGATCTGGCGCGGGCTCTCGGCGACGGCGGGGGCCGAGCTCGAGCCCCAGCTGGCGGATCTGCGCCCGGGCGAGCTCGAGCACAGCTGCCTGGACATCTCGCACGCGGAGGCCGAGCTCGGGTGGAAGCCCAAGGTCGCGATCGAGGATGGTCTCGCGACGACCTACCGGGCGCTGAGCGAGGAATTCGCGGCGGACTGACGCCGCCCCTGCAAGCGTCATCCCAGCCCTGCGGGCGCCGCGGCGGCGCGCCGAGGCAAACACATGACCTCGATGCGAGGGGCTGCGCTCGCGGCCCTGACCAGCGCAGTGCTGCTGCTGAACGTCGGCACGGCCGGCGCGCTCGCCGACCCCGGTGGCGTCGCCGCCCCCGCCTCCGCGGAAGTCGGCGGGAGCCAGTTCGGCGTTCCGGCGAGCGTCGCGCGTCCCCAGCTCTCCTACATGACGCTGCCCTCTACGGCTTCCGCCGGGCGTCCGCCGCGGATCGTGCTCGAACTCGTCGAGTCGCACACGCCGAGCGTTCACCTGCGCGTGCTCGTGATCGACCTGCACAGCGGCCACACGGTGCTGACGGCCGAAATGGGGTGGGTGCGCACCTCTCATCGCTTCGCGGTGGTGTGGGCGCACGGCGCCCAGCTCGGCGCAGGCACCTACAGGGTC
>JASLHP010000012.1 GCA_030149625.1 Solirubrobacteraceae bacterium | reverse complement strand
GCTGAGATCGGCTCGCAGCTCGAAGACGCGACGCATCAGCGGCAAAGCGGGGTAACGATCCAGATCGAGATCTTCGAGGTCGCCAACCGCCGCGGCAAATCGCTCCTCGGTGAGCGTGCCGGCGAGCCAGCGCCTGCGCAGCGCCGAGACCGTCTCGATGTCAACGAGATCCGGTGCCGCGAGGTCCTTCGCCGCACGCAGCGCCTCCCGCGCAACGCGCCCGTCGCTCTCGTCGTCGGCGATGGCGTTCGCGAGCACGCTCGCATCGACCACGATCAACCCCCGCGCTCCTCCGTCAGATCCTGCGCCGCGCGCGCGAGTCCTACTTCGCCTCCGGCCCTTCGATCGATGCGGTCCAAAACTTCAGCCAAGCGGGGGCGCGTGGCGATCCTCGTCAATTCGCTCGCTAGGTACTGCTGCAGGGACTGCCCGTGCAACTTCGCCCTGCGGTGCAGGGCACGGTGAACATCATCGGGCAGGTCACGCACAAGCAAGTTTGCCATTGCTTGCAGAATGATAGCATCGGCATCGAGTACCCACGCTATTGACGATTCGCTGTCTGCGCTCGGCGACTTCGATGCTCGTCCGCATACGATCGTCTGTCCCCTTGATGCCGGGATTCTGTCGATTTCACGACGGCTTGGGGCGACTACCGAGCGGTTGCCCGCCTGATCTCCGGCCTCGAGGACCCAGGCGCAAGCTGACGTGCCGCTCAGGGTTGCGGCGGTTACCGTACGCGGACGCTGGGTCAAGCACGCCTACCGCGGATCGCCACCGCCGCCCGAACGCGACGTACCACCAGACAACCGCGGTTCCCCCGACGTTGCGCACGCAATTCTATGCTACAGGCGAGTGCTACCATTCTTGGTGTGGCTGCTCGTCACCCTCGCCTAGGAGTGGATCGCGATCCTGAGGTGGAACGCGCGCTCGCGCTGACCGAGCCGCTGCTGGAACGGAGAGAGACGCGGTCCGCTGCCGCTCAGATCCGGGCTTTGACGCTGCGGGGAGCGCGGGCCGTGCTCGCCGATGCCGACGAGGCATCGCGGCTGCGGGCAGAGCTTGGCGAGCGCTATGGAGCGAGACCCGGCCGGGGGGACCTGCTCGACATAACTCCATCGACGAGCGAGCGGCAGGCGGGGGATCTGGTCGCGACGCGCGCTTTGCGGTGGGTTCGCGGAGAGTGAGGGCTGCTTACCTCGATGCCTCAGCGCTAGTGAAGCTGTTCAAGGCCGAGCCAGAGACGGACGCGTTCCGCGCTGCGCTCGGGGAGTGGCCAGTGCGCGTCGCCAGCGAGCTGATTCGCGTCGAGGCGATTTGCACCGCAAGGCGCATCGGCGATGAGGACGTACTCGATCGTGCCACCGCGGCACTCGAGCGAATCATGCTGATCCCGCTCACCCCGCAGGTCATTGAGCTTGCTACGGGCGAGCATACGCCGCCGCTGCGCGCGATGGACGCAATCCATCTCGCCACGGCGCTCACTATGCGAGAGGACCTCGGGGCCATCTTCGTCTATGACGCAGATCTACACGCAGCCGCGAGCGCCCACGAGCTCAACCCACTCGCACCGGCATAGCACCAGCATCGTTTCGTTGGCATCGGCCTACTCGAACTGCCTCGCGCAAGGCACGCCGCTGGTGGGGGCTCAGCGAATCCAACGAGAGCGACTTCTACACTCGGGCTCATGGAGCATGCTGGCGCGCGGTAGGCGGCTGTACAGGTGCGCGCTCGGCGCGTGTCTGGCACCGCTCGCGTTCGGCCTGCTCGCCACTGCGTCGGCCGTCGCGGGCGCCCGTCACGTGGACGGCATCTCCGACCAGAGTCTTCCCGCCTGGGATGGCTCGTTCGAGCGCAGCTCGTTTGTGAGCTCGTTCCGGGCCACGTGGCTCGGCCAGCTCTCGATGGCCCGCTACGCGCTCCAATGGGACGCGATGGGCGAAGCGAGCGATGGCCCGAGCGCGCACGGCGACTACCGCGAACGCTTCGAAGCGTGGCTGCGGGACGTGCGCAGCCTCGGTCTCGCTCCGGTGATTGCGCTGACCAGCTACACGCACGCGTATCCGGGCTCCGCCGGAGAATACGCTCGAGGTCTCGAAGCGATCCTCGAGGACGCCGCTCAGGCCGGTAGCCCGATCGCGTACGTCGAGGCATGGAACGAGCCGAACGACCAAGGCGCTGAGACTGCCGTCAAAGCCGGCGAGATCGCGAATTGGGCCAACTCGATCTGCGAGCTTCGCGACTGCCAGGTGATCGCGGGGGACTTCGAAGACCGGCCGGGCGTCGTCGCCTACGAGCAGGCGTATGTCTCGGTCCTGAGCTTCGCTCCCGCTATCTGGGGCATCCACCCTTACTACTCGGTGCAGGCGCATGACGACGCCGCCGTCCTCGAAATCGAGCAGGCGCTGCCGCACGGCGGCGAGGGCAGCCAGATCTGGTTCACCGAGATCGGTGCCTACTACTGCGCTGACGGCCAGTTGCGCGGCGAAGCGCGGCAGGCGCGCGATGCCTCGTATCTGGTCAATGGCCTGATCCCAGCGACCGCGCCGACGCACGTCTTCTACTACGGCTTCATGGCCGGCGACCGCGCGGAGCTGCCGTGCGCCGGGCGCGGTGACTTCGACAGCGAGCTCTACACCGACTCCCACAAGGCGCGCAGCGCCGCGCGCGTACTGCTCCGCGCCGCCCCCAGCCTGCCTGCGATCTTTGGCCCGAAGCTGAGCGAACAGCTGCTCGCGCTCGCGCCGACGTGAGCCGGGGATCGATCGAGCGCCTGGGCCTTGGCGCTGCTACACGCGCAGGTGGGGATACTCAGCGGTCACGAGCGCGCGATAGCGCGCGTAGATCGGTTTGATGATCGGGATCAGCTCGAGCGCCGCGCGGAGATCGCCGCTGGTCCTGATGTGACGTCTGGCGATCGCGTAGGCGAAGTTCTCGCGTCCCTGGAAGTAGCGGTTGGCGGTCTCCGAGGACATCGTCATCCGCACGCGCGGTGTCCACTCGACGTCGTCGTGCCATGTCCACCACAGGTTCTCCCGCTCGTGCGGCCGGCCGGCTCTGAGGTTCAACACGAGCCGCAGGTCGTCGAACTCGAGGCGGCGCGGCACGTCCGCCGCGCGCAGCCGCGGGCCGATCTCCGGATCCTCGCTGAGCAGGCGCAAGATCCGATCGAGCACCTCGCGGAACTCCTCAGGCGATGCAAACGGACTTGCCATCGCGCCTGGTTATACCCGGCCGTTGCGGGTGAGTCTCGCGCGGGCGCTAGAAGTGCAGCTGCTCGCGCGCGCTGTCCACGAGCGTGCCGCCGCGCTTGAGCTCGCCGAGTGCCGCCACCATCGCGTCGAGCTCGCAGTCGATCTTGTCCGGCCACGACTTCGGCGGGTGGTCGTCGAGCGTCTTCAGCCCGTTGCCGGTGATGATCGCCACGACCGTGTCGTCGGGGGCGAAGCGCCCGGTGGCAGCCAGTTTCTCGAGGACCGCGATCGTGGTGCCGCCGGCTGGCTCGGTCAACAGTCCCTCGGTCGCCGCCAGCAGGTCGATGCCGGCGAAGATCTCTGGGTCGCTGGCGAAGCCGCCAGTGCCGCCGCGTTTGCGCACCGCATCGATCACCAGGTAGCCGTCGCCGGGGTTGCCGATCGCCAGCGAGTGGGCCGCCGTCTCTGGCTTGACGGCGTGTATCTCCGCCTCCTCGGCGAGGATCGCGCTCGCGATCGGGTTGCAGCCGCTCGGCTGTGCGATGTGGATGCGCGTCGCCTCGGTCTCCGCGAGCTCCATCAGCTGCAGCTCGACGAGGCCCTTGTGCAGGCGCGAGGAGAGCGTGCCGCCGGCGGCCGCCGTGACGATGTGATCGGGCGACTGCCAGTCGAGCTGCTCGACGATCTCAAATGCGGCCGTCTTGGCGCCCTCGGCGTAGAACGGTCTGAGCGTGATGTTCGCGAAGTCCATGCCGGTGCGTTCGGCGACTTCGCGGCAGCGCTTGTTGGCTTCGTCGTAGTTGCCCTCGACCTGGCAGACCTTCGCGCCGAGCGCCATGCACGCTTGCGCCTTCGTGTTCTCGAGGGCATTCGGGTAGAAGATGTACGCGTCGACGCCGGCCTTCGCGGCCAAGGATGCGACCGCGGTGCCGACGTTGCCCGTCGAGACGCAGCCCATCTCGGTGCCGCCGCGCTCGAGCAGCCTCGCCACCGACATCGAGACGACCCGGTCCTTGTAGGACAGGCTCGGGCGATTGCTGGAGTCGTCCTTCAGGTACAGATTGCTCAGCCCCAGCTCGGCGCCGAGGCGGTCGGCGCGGATCAGCGGGGTGTAGCCCGAGTGGCGCCCCACGCGCGCCTGCGCCGACGCGTCGACGATCGGCAGCAGCTCCTCGAAGTGCCAGATGTTCTGCGGGCGCTCCGTGCCCGGCACATCGCGGAAGTGGCGTGCGGCAAGCTCGTAGTCGTAGACGACGTCGAGCCCCTTGCCGCAGTCGGGGCAGGCGAAGACCGGCTGCTCGAGCGGATAGCTGTTCGCGCAGCGATGGCAGACGAGCGCGGTTGCGCACGAGCGCGTCCGCTGCCGAGCAGGGCTCTCTACGGTTTGAGTGCTCATGCGGGTACCTCGAACGATACGCCCGGCCACGGCGTCTGTGCGGCATGCTCGTCGTGGCCCAGCGCGATCCACAGCTCCTCGGCCATGTGCGGCGCGAGTGGGCCGAGCGTCTGGGCCAGAACGCCGAGAGCGTCGATCAGCGCGTCGAGGTTGGCGGCGCTCAGCTCGCCGTCGCGGGCCAGGACCCGCTTCTCGAAGTCCTTGATGCGATCGAACAGGCGCATCACGTTGCGCACCGCGCTGTGCATCTCGAGGTCCTCCATGTCCTGCGTGATCCGCGCCACGCCCGCCTCGCGCCACTGCGACAGTTTCAGCCGCAGGTGCTCGGTCGTGTCTCTGACCTGCTCGCCCGCGGCTGTCACGGCCTCCGAAGGGTCTCGATCTACGGCCGCCTGCAGCGCGAGCTTCGCGTGCGTGTACTCCCACACCTGCGCGAGGAAGCGACTGCAGCGCAGCACCGCCGAGTCGCTCCAGTTCAACGACTTCTGCGGGCTCGCTGCGTAGAGCACGGCCAAGCGCACGGTGTCGGCGCCGTAACGGGCGAGTAGATCGTCAGGGTCGACGACATTGCCGAGATGCTTGCTCATCTTGCGTCCCTCCGCCGTGACCATCTCGTGAAACAGACAGCCCGCGAACGGCTCGCCGTCGGCGAGAAACTCGAGCGGCCCGAGATCGCGAAGCGCCTTCGTGACGATCCGCTGGTCGAACACGAAGTTGCCGCTGTCCGAGCCCGCGACGAGGCGCTCGGACGGTAGCCAGTGGCGCAGATCCGCCAGCGCGAAGATGTCCTCGAGCGGGTCCTCGCGCGACTCGCTGGGCACGCACGCCGGCACCCACAGCCACAGCGCGTCGAAGTGGCAGTCGAGCGTGTCGGTCTCGCGTCGCGCCGCGCCGCCGCACGAAGGACAGCTCGTCTCGACGAACTCCTCCAGCTCGGCCAGCGGGTTGCCGGTGCCCGTCGGGCGCAGGTCGAGCGGCAGCACCACCGGCAGCTGATCGCGCGGCACGGGCACCGTTCCACACCGCTCGCAGTAGACGATCGGGATCGGCGTGCCCCACGAGCGCTGGCGCGAGATCACCCAGTCGAATGCCTTGTAGCGAACCGCTAGCCGCGGCTGGCCAGCCGCGGCTGAGCTCTCGGCGCCCGCTGCGTTTGCCTGCGCGCCCTCGTCGCGAGCGCCGAGTGGCGTGGAGCGCTCGACATCGTCTGTGGGCTCGTAGCCGAGCCGAAGCGCGATCACCTCGTCCGTGCGGTCCTGCGACGGGACACCGAGAATCGCCGTCGGACCGAACCGCGAGTCGACGAGCGGGGAGACGAGCACCGGCAGCTCGTCACCGCCGACACCGAGCACCACGCGCCCGGTGTCGATCACGGGGATCGTCTCCGCCTCGCGCGAGCCGCGCTCCCATCCGCCAGAGCGCAGCTGCTCGAGCTGCTCGTGGACGGCGGGCCGCGACGCCCACTCGTCGGCGTCCGGATGGCGGGCGGACATGACGACGAAGCGCGCCCGCGCGAGCGCGTCCGCGTGCGGGGTGAACACGGTCAGCGGCGTGCCGTCGGGGCCTTGCAGATCGAGCTCGACGCCGTCGACGCGCCCGAGCACGATCTCCTGCGAGGACAGCGCGACGTCATCCCAGATGCCGCCTGCTCGCAGATCGGTCAAGCGGCTGTCGTTCTCGGGCACATACGCGCTGATGCGCAGATACCACTGCGGCAGCTGGATCAGCCGCACGGGTCCATGACAGCGCCAGCACGTGCCGCCGGCCTCGACCTGGATCGAGGCGAGCGTCGTCTGGCAGTTCTCGCACCAGTCGACGTTGCCGGTGCCGCGGTAGATCAGTCCCGCCTCCAGCAGTCGCAGGAACAGCCACTGCGACCAGCGGTACATGACCGCGTCGGAGCTCAGGAACGAGCGCTCCCAATCGAAGGAGAAGCCGAGCCTCTGCAACTGCCCGGTCATGTGCTCGGCGCAGCGGTGCACCCAGTCGCTCGGCGGCTCGCCGCCGGCGATCGCGCCGAGCTCGGCGGGCAGGCCGAATGCGTCGAAGCCGAACGCGAACAGGACCGCGTCGCCGCGCGCGCGGCGGAAGCGCGCGTAGGCGTCTCCGATCGAGTAGCTGCGCACGTGTCCGATGTGGATGTTGCCCGAGGTGAACGGCGCCGACGGCTTGATGTAGATGTGCGTCTGCTCGTCGAGCAGCGGCGGCGTCCTGAAGGCGTCGCGGTCGCGCCACGCGGCTTGCCGGCGAGCCTCGATCGCCTCGGGCTCGTAGCGTGTGTGGGGGGCGTCGCTCATGTCAATCGAGCATATCCAAGGGCATTGGCGCCAGTGTGACGATTGCTATGCTCAGCCGCAGTTGATCCGCATCGCCCAAAAGCCCCAGATGGCGCCCCGCCGGAGCCTCTCCGACGTCGCCGGGCGCGGGGTGTTGCGGCCCGTCTCGCGTGACGGGACGTCCGCGACGAATGCGAGGATGCAGCGATGGAGATAGAGATCGGGCGCGGCAAGAAAGGCCGCCGTGCATATGGATTCGACGACATCGCGATCGTGCCTTCCAGGCGCACGCGCGACCCCGACGACATCGACATCTCGTGGAAGCTCGGCCCGTATCAATTCGAGCTGCCGATGCTCGCCTCGGCGATGGATGGCGTCGTCTCGCCCGACACCGCCGGCGTCATCGGCCATCTGGGCGGCCTCGCGGTCCTGAACCTGGAGGGCATCTTCACCCGCTACGAGGACGCCGACGAGCAGCTCGAGCGGATCTCCGAGCTGCCGAAGGAGCTCGCCACCCGCGAGATGCAGGAGATCTATCGCGAGCCTGTCAAGCCCGAGCTGATCGCACAGCGGATCGCCGAGATCAAGGCGCAGAAGGTCGTCGTCGCGGCCTCGCTGACGCCTCAGCGAGTGCTCGACTATCTCGAGATCGCGCTCGAGGCCGGCCTCGACGTGCTCGTGATCCAGGGCACGGTCGTCTCCGGCGAACACGTCTCGACGGTCTCCGAGCCGCTGAACCTGAAGGAGTTCATACCGAGCCTCGACGTGCCGGTCGTGGTCGGCGGTTGCGCTTCCTACCACACGGGACTGCACCTGATGCGCACCGGTGCGGCCGGCGTGCTCGTGGGCGTGGGTCCGGGTGCCGCGTGCACGACGCGCGGGGTACTCGGCATCGGCGTGCCGCAGGCGACGGCGATCGCCGACGTGGCGCATGCCCGCTCGACGCACATGCTCGAGACCGGCGAGTACTGCCAGGTGATCGCCGACGGCGGCATGCGCAACGGCGGCGACGTCTCGAAGGCGATCGCGCTCGGCGCGGACGCCGTGATGATCGGCTCACCGCTGGCGCGCGCCTACGAGGCTCCCGGTCATGGCTTCCATTGGGGCATGGCGACGTTTCATCCGACGCTGCCCCGTGGCGCGCGGGTCGCGACTACGCAGAACGGAACGCTCGAGGAGATCCTCGTCGGGCCGGCGCGAGAGAACGACGGCACCTTCAACCTGTTCGGCGGGCTGCGCACGTCGATGGCGACCTGCGGTCACAAGGACCTCGCGGAGTTCAACCGCGCCGAGGTGGTCGTGGCGCCGGCGCTCCAAACCGAGGGCAAGGCGCTGCAGCGCGACCAGGGCGTGGGCATGGGCGCGACCAACGGGAAGGCAGCCGCCCTCGTAAATGACTGAGCTCCTCGCGACGGCTTCGCCGCCGGCGGTCGAGCAGCGGACAGCGACGCCCGCGATCGACGAGATCGTGGTGCTCGACTATGGCGGGCAATACTCGCAGCTGATCGCGCGCAGGGTGCGCGACTGCGGCGTCTTCAGCGAGCTGCTGCCGCACCACGTGCCGCTGCGGGAGGTCGCCGCGCGCAAGCCGCGCGGGATCATCCTTTCGGGCGGGCCGGCGTCGGTTTACGCCGACGGAGCGCCACCGCTCGACCTCGGATTGCTGGAGCTGGGCGTGCCGGTGATGGGCATCTGTTATGGGATGCAGCTGCTCGTGCACTCGTTGGGAGGACGCGTCGAGCAGGCCGAGGTTGGGGAGTTCGGCCGCTCGGACCTGCGCGTGTCAGAGCCCGGTGTGCTGCTGGCGGGCACGCCGCGCGAGCAGACGTGCTGGATGTCGCACCGCGACACCGTGTTCGAGCCCCCGCCCGGCTTCACGGCGCTCGCGTCCTCGAGCAGCTCGCCGGTCGCCGCGGTCGAGAGCACCGAGCGCGGGATCTACGGCATCCAATTTCACCCCGAGGTCGTGCACACGCCCTACGGCCAGGAGATCCTGACGCGCTTTTTGACGGAGGTGTGCGGCTGTGAGCTGAAGTGGTCGGCGGCGTCGATCGTCGACGAACAGGTGCGGCGCATCCGCGAGCAGGTGGGCGAGGGCAACGTGATCTGCGGCC
Source organism: Solirubrobacteraceae bacterium (assembly GCA_030149625.1). Next base: position 2,145 of record JASLHP010000012.1, on the reverse strand, counting down.
TGTCCGGCGGCGTTGACTCCTCCGTAGCGGCGCTCCTCGTGCACCGCGCGATCGGCGATCAGCTGACGTGCGTGTTCGTGGACCACGGTCTGATGCGCAAGGACGAGGGCGAGCAGGTCGTGAAAACCTTCCGCGACACGTTCAAGGTGCCGCTCGTGGCGGTTGACGCCGAGACGCGCTTCCTGGACAAGCTGAGGGGCGTGACCGAGCCGGAGGCCAAGCGCAAGGCGATCGGCGCGGAGTTCATCAGGGTCTTCGAGGAGGAGGCGGGCAAGCTGGCCGATCACGGTCTCGGTCCCGCCGCCGACCCCGCCGCGCACGACGAGGAGCCGGCGCGCTTCCTCGTCCAAGGCACTCTGTACTCGGACGTGATCGAGTCCGGCGGCGGCACCGGCGCGGCGACGATCAAGTCCCATCACAACGTCGGTGGGCTGCCCGACGACCTGCGGTTCGAGCTGGTCGAGCCGCTGCGCGCGCTGTTCAAGGACGAGGTGCGCGCGGTCGGCGCCGAGCTGGGCCTGCCCGAGCGCCTGGTCTGGCGCCAGCCGTTCCCGGGGCCTGGCCTCGCGATCCGCGTTGTCGGCGGCGAAGCCACGAAGGAGCGGCTCGACGTGTTGCGCGAGGCCGACCACATCTTGCAGGATGAGATCCGCAAGGCCGGTCTCTACCGGGATCTGTGGCAGTCCTTCTGCGTGCTCCCGGATGTGCGCACCGTGGGAGTCCAGGGCGACGAGCGCACGTACGGCTACGTCGTCGTCGTGCGCGCGGTCACGAGCGATGACGCGATGACCGCCGATTGGGCGCGGCTCCCCTACGACCTGCTGGAGACGATCGCCTCGCGCATGATCAACGAGCTGCGCGAGGTCAACCGTGTGGTTCTCGACATCACGAGCAAGCCGCCAGGCACGATCGAGTGGGAGTAGTCCGCGAGCGCGGGCAGCTTTCGCCTATAGTGTTCGACTTCGCCGCGCGCTCACGCGTGGCCTTTTTCACGCCATGGCCCCCTCCGCAAAGACATACGTAGCAAAGCCGACCGACCGCGAGCGCAACTGGCTGCTCGTCGACGCCAACGGCAAGACGCTGGGACGCCTGGCGACGCAGATCGCCGACGTGCTGCGCGGCAAGCGCAAGCCCGAGTACACGCCGCACATCGACACCGGCGACTTCGTGGTCGTCGTCAACGCCGAGAAGATCCATGTCAGCGGCAACAAGCGCCAGGACAAGCGCTACTACCGCCACTCGGGCTATCCGGGCGGGCTGCGCTCGCGGACGTTCGAGGAGATGCTCGCCAAGCGCCCCGAGGACATCATCAGGCTCGCCGTCAAAGGCATGATGCCGCGCAACCGCCTTGCTCGTAAGCAGATCACGAAGCTCAAGATCTACGCGGGCCCCGAGCACCCGCACGTCGCGCAGAAACCGCAACCCTTGGAGATCGAGGCCTGATGGCAGACGACGAGCAGCCCGCATCCGTCCCGGACGGCGAGGCGCCCCAGCCGGACGCGGAGGCACCGACGCCGCAGGACCCAGCCGAGACGGCGCCAAGCGCCGAGCCGGCGGCGGAGGTCTCGCAGGACGCCGCCGACGCGCCGTCCGAGCAGCCACAGGCTGACGCCGCGCCGCAAGCGGACGCGGAGGAGCTCGAGGACGACGAGGACGAGGAGGAGGCGGCGCCGCGCGAGAAGCCGGCGGTGCCGGGCGCGCATCTCGAAGTCGACATCGTCCCCGAGGGCGCCGACCCGCTTGGACGCGGCGACGGCTACCAGGACTCCTACGCCGTCGACCCGTACGCGATCGACGAGGAGACCGACGAGGCGCAGACGGACGAGGACGATCAGGAGGAGGTGCTCGCGCAACCGATCTCCACGGCCGCGATCGATCTTGCCTCAGGCGCCCGCTATCGCGCGACCGGCAAGCGCAAGTCCGCGATCGCGCGCGTCACCCTGCGACCGGGCACGGGCAGCTATGTGGTCAACGGGCGCACGCTCGAGGAGCACTTCCCGCGCCTGACGCTGCAGCGCAACATCCGCCAGCCGCTGGAGACAGTCGGTTACGAGGATCGTATGGACGTCGTCGCGCGACTGCACGGAGGCGGCATCTCCGCGCAGGCGGGCGCGCTGCGCCACGGTGTTTCGCGTGCGCTGCTGG
>JASLHP010000365.1 GCA_030149625.1 Solirubrobacteraceae bacterium | reverse complement strand
CGGCAAAGCCGCGTGCGACGGCAAAGCCGCGTGCGACGGCCAAACGCCCGGCCAAGCCACGAGCGGTCGCGCTGGGCGCGGCGGAGCAGGCGATCCTTGCGGCGCTCGAACATGGCTCGCACACGGTCGGCGAGCTCGGCGTGGTGACGGCGATGCCAGGCGGTGAGATTCGCGAGGGCGCGCGGCGGCTGCTTGGAGCTGGCCGCATCGTGCGCGCGAAGCGCGAAGGCCGAGCGGCCTACGCGCTGGCGGACGTGGCGTAGCGCGCGGCGCGCTCGGGCCCGACGAACGGAGTGAGCGCGAAGTAGGTCAGCTGCGCGGTGGCGCCGGGCAGCTCGGCGATGCAGTCATTCTCGACGTAGTGGTGCATCACCTGCCAGATGCCTCCGGCGATCGCCTCGCCCGCGATCGCGGGCACCTCCACGTGGCCGCCGGCGATCTCGTACGCAGGACCGAAATACGCGGCGAACGATTCGAGCGTGGCGTCGCGGATCTCGATCGCCTCGGGGCATGCGGCGAACGTGTCGACGACGCTCAGGTGAGCGTGCGCGGGCTCGGACGCGAGGTACTCGAGCAGCGCACGGATCCCGGCGGCGGCCGCGCGCGGCCAATCGTCCTGCTCGGCCTGGTACGCGTCCACGGCGATCGTCAACGCCTGGTGCATGCCGACCTTTTGCGCTCCGAGGAATGCGTCGTGCTTGGAGTCGTAGATGTCGTAGAAGGTTTGATGGGATACGCTCGCGCGACGAGCGATCTCGGGGATCGTGAGCGCGGCGAGTCCCTTCTCGGCGACGATCGCCGCGGTCGCGTCGACGATCCGCTCGCGCTGGCTTTTGACGATGAACTGGCGCGGCAGGTCGCTGCGTCCGCTCGGCAGCCGACCCTCGGCGCGCCGCGCGCGCTCGGAGGAAAGCACGGGAGCCTCCTCGCCGGCCTGCTTGCGGTCTGCTGGCGGCGCGGCGAGTCCGGCCGGCAGGCGTCGCGGATAGCACGTGGCCCAAGCCGTGAGCTCGTCGGCCAGCCCCGGCAGCTCGCTCGCGCGGCCTTGGCGCAGGCGTGTCGCCGTCACCTCGCGGATGCCGCCGATGATCGCCTTGACGGTGAGATCGGCCGAGCTCTCGATCACAGCGCCGTCGCGGCTGGCGTAGATACGTCGCTCGAGCTCCGCGAGCACGCGCCGGCGCCGATCGAGCGCCCTTGCGCCGGCGCCGAAGGCGCCGAGCACGAGCAGCGAGGTCGCCTCGGGCTCGGCGGCCGCCATCTTCGCCCACTCGCGCATTGCCACGACGAGCCGCTCGCTGTGGGACTTGCCGCCGCCGTACGCTGCGATGACAGCCTCGGCGGTGCGTCCAGCGACCGCGTCGTACGCGCTCAAGAACAGGTCTTCCTTGTCGGCGAAGAGGCTGTAGAACGTCGGCTGGGAGACGTGCGCGAGCTTGGCGAGGTCGACGATGCGCACCGCCTGATACCCCTTCTCGGCGATCAGCTCGATCATCGCCTTCTGCAGGCGCTCGCGCTGGTCGCGCTTGACGAGCTCGGGGTCGAGACCGTGCGTGCCGGTAGGCAGCGGCCGGTAACGGTCGGGGCGCTTGGCGCGCGCCGCCGGGGCGCCCTTGCCGGCGCTCCTCGTTGCTCCGCCGCTCCGCGGCGGCGTTTGTCTGGCATTGCGAGCCGCCATTCTGCAAGACCCTCCACTTGACTCGAAGTAAAATCGAGATTATCAAACTGTGCACACAACATAACCGGAATTATTGTGCCTATATTGCGATTCTGTCTCAAAAGGTCAAGACGTCACGGCACTAGGCGGAGAGCCAATAAATGGACCCTCGACGGACCATTCGAGGTCGCTGTCGGGTGATCGACGGGTACGCGGTGATTCCCGCCACACATTGATATTTAAAGCGGCTGCTGGTGACGTATAGCGGCTGCTGGTGATTATCAGCCGGCGATCGTGCGGGACGTCCCGAGCACTTCGCCGGCCGCGCCGAGTGCCTGTACCGCGACGTAGCCCTCGGCCACGGGCGTGACGATGGCTGTCTCGAAGCCACTGCGCGCGGCGCTTGCAACGGGCGTCAGCTGCGTTGCGCTGGGTCCGGCGAGCACCTGCCAGCTGGTGGTGCGAGTGTCGCCGTTCCAGCTCGCGTAGACGGTCAGCTGCGTGCCGGTCTTCGCGGCGGCGATCGCCGGCGGTTCGCTCGGCGCGCCGGTCCACTGAAAGCGGTAGCCGCGATATGACTGGTAGCTGCCGTGCATGTGTGCGTCGTAGAGCAGCGCTCCGCTGGCGCTGAATTCGGAGAAGTAGGGCTCGGCGCCCCAGCCGATGAACACGTTGCCGTCCGCCAGGGCCTCGATGTCGCCCTGGCTACCAGCCGCAAGCGGCGTGGGATGCTCGTATTCAGCGACCACCTTGTCAGTTTTCGCCCGCGGGTTGACCGCCAGTACGAGCCCGCGCGACTGCGCGTGGACCTTTGGCACGCCGCCGTTGTCGAACACGCTGATCGTGCCGTTGGGCAGCACGGAGGCGTCGTGCTGGTAGGCGGTGGCGGCCCCGGCTGTCTGTTTGACGCTCGACTGCCGGCCGCCGATGCGGGTCAGCACCTGGCCGCTGAGCGTGCTCAATTCGTACAGCGCCGAGGTGTTGCGCGCCGAGATCAGCGTCCTGCCGTCGGCGAGCTGGTCGATCGAGTTGAGGTGGAAATAGTCGAACGGCCAGATCGTGCTCGAGCTCGTGGGCGAGCTGTAGGAGTCGCCGAGCGCCACGTGGTCGAGGCTGTTCCATTCGCGGCGCACGAGCCCGGTCTTGAGGTCTATTTCCTGGAAGCTCGAGTCGGTGACGGCGCCGCCACTCGGTCCGCCGAGCGAGGAGAGGTTGCAGTCGATCGGGTCGAACACCGTCAGCAGCGCGGTGCCCTCGGGCGCGATGTGAAATTCGTGCAGATCCGCGAGGTAGCCGTTGCCGGCATGCACGCGCCCGATTTCCTGGTAGGAGTCGCTGTCGATGATCTCTTCGCCTTGGCCGAAGCCCTGCGGTGGGATGCGACCCTGCCACCACGTCAGCACCGGCTGTCCGCCCAGTTGCTGCACCTGCAGGTTGGTCGCGGCTTTGCCAGCCGCTAGCGGGTGGAACCACACGAGGTTGCCGTCTTCTTCGAAGATCATCGGCCCGGTCGCGCCGGGGCCGTTGTAGGGCGCCGCGAACACGTCGCCGAGAGCGCTTTGCGAAGAGCGCGCCGAGACGATCACCGCGGGCGGTTCGAGTTCCGGGCGCGAGTGGAAGTGCTGCATCTCGTTGTAGTCGCGCGTCGGGCTGGCGGCGGCCGCGGCGCTGTAGTCCACCGGATCCTGATGGGCGACGACGAAGTGGTAGGCAAACGGCTGCGTCCTCTCGCCGATCCTGACGCTGCCGCGCACGGTCACCGTCTCGCCCGCCTCGAACGGCTTGGGCATCACGAAGCTGGCGCCGTCGCCTTGTGAATAGGCGATCAGGCGGCCCGCGTGCGAGCCGCTCTGCGAGCCGATCACGTGGATCGTGCCGAGGGTGCTCGGCGGCGCGCCGAGCAGGCTGATCTGCGTCTCGGTCGAGGCGTCGTAGGAATCCGGCAGCGGTGAGACGGCGATGCTCGTCCCGGCCAGCAGCGCCGAGGCGTTGAGCTTTGCGGGTGTGCAGCGGCCCGCGCTCGGCACGCTATAGGCCGCCTGCTCGGCCTCGATCCTGTGCGAGGCCAA
>JASLHP010000350.1 GCA_030149625.1 Solirubrobacteraceae bacterium | reverse complement strand
GCACACCCATGGCGCCGTCATAGTCCAGGGGGATTTCCTTGGTCTTGCTGACCTCAATCGCATTGTAGTTGTCGTAGGTGGGGTACTCCTCCGGGGTGTACCTCTTGTAGAGAATCAGGTCTTCGTGACGTTGCGGGTACTCCAGATTGGTGAACCAGCGCACCCCCTTGACCCGGATGTACTTCCGACCATCGTCGTCAATCCTGGAACCGGCAGCGTTCAGCGGATACCAGTCCGGGATGCCGAACTCCCGGTCCCCGCTTTGAATGCTTGGGCCGTACCAGACCTTGTTGTTCTTGATCAGCGGGAAGATCCCCTTGTACTTCATGGCGTTCTGATTGCCGATGATCAGGAACTTCTTATCGTACTCGACAAGCTGCGCAACGTACTCACGGAAGAGCGAGAACGGCGGGTTCGTTACCACGATGTCGGCCCGCTTCAGGAGCTCGATGGTCTCTGCGCTTCGGAAGTCGCCGTCGCCCCTCAGCGGCTTGATGCCGATCTCCTCGGGGTCGGGAATGTTGCCGCCGTCCTTGTTCCCCTCGTACTCGATGTAGATGGCCTGCTCAGAGTCGTTCTGGCTAAAGTCACGTGCGTTGCGGCTCTTGTAGCAAGTGGTGATGAGCTTCCTGAGTCCCAGCTTCTCGAAGTTGTAGGAGAAGTAATGGAAGAAGTTGCTGACGCGCGGGTCGTCGCAGTTGCAATAGACGACCTTGCCCTTGAAGTGGGTCTTGTAGTGGCGCAGCTCGCGCTCGATGTCGGCTAGCTGCGTGTAGAACTCATCCTTCTTCGCCTTCCTGGCGTCCCCCAAACTGCGGTTGGCGGCAGACACGTTCAGTTCGCGGGGCGAAGCGCTTCGAGTATGGCTGCCATGCGAGCCGACTCTAGCGGCCCACGAGGACGGTGGGGGCGCTCCCGCATGGGCTTCATCGCGCGTCCGACGCGATGTAGCCCTTGCGTCTGCGCCACCCTCGCGAGCTAAAGCGAGAGCGCGTCCGCGCCGAGATCATTTGTGTAGGCCCAGAGACGATGACGACCCGCATGCGCCACACGACCGCGTTGGTCGCAGCCACTGCCATGGCTGCGTTCGCACTGCCGTGCGGGCGGGCAGCCGCCGCCGGCGCGGTCTCGCCGCTGCCGCCCTCGGACTACACCACCCGCAGCGTCTGCTCACCGCCTGCGCCGGAGCACGCGACGTGCATGGCGGTCGCGCTCGAGGCGCGCACGGCGCAGGCGAACGCGTACGACCACCCGCTCGGGGTGACGAGCGCGAGCGCGGGCCCCGCGCTGTCGCCGGCCAACGGCGACTTCGGCCTGCGCCCGCAGGACCTGCACAGCGCGTATCAGCTGCCGGCGGACAGCTCGGCGACGCAGACGATCGCGCTCGTCGACGCGTACAACGATCTGACGGCCGAAGAAGACCTCGCGAAATACGACACGGAATTCAAATTGCCGGAATGCACAACGGCCGGCGGCTGCTTCCGGAAGGTCAACCAGAACGGCGAAGCCGCCAACCCGCCGTTTCCTCAGACCTCGACGAAGCTGGCGGAAGCCAAAACGCTGTGCACGGGCAGCGAATCCGGCGAAAGCACCCGCAAACACGAAGAACGCGAGGAAGCCTGTTACGACGTCAAACAGGCTGAAGGCTGGTCGGTCGAGATCTCGCTGGATATCGAGACCGCCCGCGCGACCTGCCAAAACTGCCACATCGCGCTCGTCGAGGCAGACTCATCCTCCTATGCCAACCTCGAAGCCGCCGAGGGCGCGGCCGTGCGATTGGGCGCACAGGAGGTGTCCAACTCATGGGGCGGCGCGGAATGCGAGGAAGGACTTGGATGTGTCGCCGACGGCTCGGCGTTCGAGCATCCAGGCATCGTGATCACGGCGTCGGCCGGCGATGACGGCTATCTGAACTGGCTCGAAGAACCGCGTTCGCCGTACGCGAACTTTCCCGCCGCCTCGCCGGACGTGGTGGCTGTCGGCGGCACGCGCCTGTACCTCGGCAGCGACGGCGAATGGGCCGGCGAGCGCGTCTGGAACGACGGCGGCGAAAGCGAAGGCGCCAAAGACGGCCATGGCGCGGGCGGCGGCGGATGCAGCATCCAGTTCGCCGCGCAGCCGTGGCAGCGTAGCGTCGCGGACTGGTCGCAGGTGGGCTGCGGAAACGATCGCGCGGTCGCCGACGTCTCCGCCGACGCCGACCCCTATACGGGCCTCGCCGTGTACGACTCGAGCCCCGAATGCAAAACCCACGGAGTCCATTGGTGCACGATCGGCGGCACCAGCCTTGCCTCGCCGCTCGTCGCCTCCGTGTTCGCGCTCGCGGGAGGCGCGCAGGGCGTCGAATATCCGGCGCGCACGCTGTATCAGAACTTGGCCAAAGCTCCCGCGTCGCTGCACGACGTCAGCGAAGGCTCCAACGGCGAATGCCTGTCGCCGTTCGACGAAGAAGCCGCGAGCACCGGCTGCCTCCCTGCCGAAGAGGCAGCCGCGAGCTGCTCCTCGGATCTGATCTGTCTCGCGGCTGCGGGCTATGACGGACCCACGGGAGTCGGCACGCCCGATGGGATCGCAGCCTTCGAGCCGCCGGCGGGCGGCGCTGGCGAAGAAGAAGCCGAAGGCGCGGAAGCAGTCGAAGAAGAAGCGCCCGCGGGCTCCGGCTCGGGCTCCGGCTCGGGCTCGGGCTCGGGCTCGGGCAAAAGCAAAGCGAAAGGCAAAAGCTCGGGCGCGGCGCCGGCGAGCCCCGTGCCAGCCGCGCCGCAGCCGGCTCCGCCTGCGCCGAGCGCGCCGTCGATTCGGCTCTACGACCTCGCGCTCGCGCTGAAGGCGTCGCTCGCGAAGAGCTCGAGCCAGCCGAGGATCACGCAGGTGGGCTTCACGTTCGAGCTGACGATCGCGACGCAAGTGCAGGTGCTGCTGCAGAAGCAGGTCGTCAGGCACCGGCACAAGCACTGGGCCACGGCCCTGCGTCCGCGCACGATCGCCGCGGCCGCGGGCCTCAACAGCCAGCACCTCGCCAAACGCAGCACGCTCGGCAGTGGCTCCTTCCGGCTCACGCTCACGCCTCTCCACGGCGCCGCGAGCTCGCTCGTGTTCAAGCTTCGCTGAGGCCCGAGGCGACGCGCAAGACCGATTCGCCTCGCTCGCTCAGACGCCAGGAGTTGGGCGCTCCGCGCGCCCGTGCTTCTCCGCCTTTGACGATCAGCCCGCGCGCGTGCAGGCGCCCGAGCAGCTTCGAGACCTGCCCCTGGTCGACGATGCCGGCGCGATCGGCCACCTCGCGGTTGCTCGCGCCCGGGTAGTCGGCGATCGATCGCAGCACGAGCGTGGTGCGATACGTGAGCCGCACGGCGCACTCGGGACGCTCGTCGTGGCGCGCGCGATCCGCGCCGGCGGCGGCGCGGATGCGCGGCGGCGGGCGCGTGAGCTCGCGGCGCGCGACGCCGGCGCCTAGGTAGGGCAGCACGATGATGCTCACGAGCGACCCGAACAGGTCCGTCACGCGTGCGCGCTCGTCGCCCACCAGCCGGTTTCCGATCACCGCCAGCACGGCGCCGACGACGCCCTCGGCGATCACCGTCGGGGGCTGCTGGCGCTCCGCCGTGCCCTCGAGGCGGCCGCGGTGGACCGCGGCCGCAAGCGCGTCGAGGACCTCGACGCGCCGGCGTAGGACGAGCTCGCCGCCGCCCAGCGAGTGGACGACGAGCACGCGCCCCATGGCGGGCTCTCGCTCGAGGAACGACAGGAACGAGACGAGCGCGGCCTTGATCGCGTCGAGCCAGCGCGTCTCGGCGTCGTAGGCAGGGAGCACCGCCGCCCGCGCGCGCTCGACGGCGTGTTCGAACGTGGCGAGCAGGCATGCTTCGCGCTCCCGGAACTCCTCGTGGAATGCTCCGCTCGAAACACCCGCGCGGGCGATCACCTCGGAGATCGCGACGTCGAGCCCGTGCTCGAGAATCGCCTGGGCCATCGCCTCCACGACCCTCGTCCGCTGGACTTCATCCACGCCTTCGACAACCCCTGCTTGACACTAAAGCAGTGAGTCTATCTTCTTATTGTCTAGCCCGCTTAGCCGGGCACGAGCGCGGCGGGTGCGCCGTACTCGCGCAGACACGCCGGCAGATCGACGCCGCCGTCGGCGCGCTGACCGTTCTCGAGCAGGGCGACGATCGTGCGTCCGACCGCGATCGCGGTGCCGTTGAGCGTGTGCAATATCTGCGTGCGCTTGTCCGCACGCGCGCGGATGTTCAAGCGCCGCGCCTGGTAGTCGGTCGTGTTCGAGCACGACGTCAGCTCACGGTAGCGGCCCTGGCTCGGCATCCACGCCTCGCAGTCGTACTTCTTCGCGGCCGAGTTGCCGAGGTCGCCGACGGCGATGTTCACGACCCGGTAGGGCAGCCCCAGCTCACCGAGGATCTCCTCCTCGAGCGCGAGAATCCGCTCGTGCTCGGCCTCGGATTCGGCGGGCGCGACGAAGCTGAACATCTCCACCTTGTCGAATTGGTGCACCCGGAAGATGCCGCGCGTGTCCTTGCCGGCGGCGCCGGCCTCGCGCCTGAAGCACGGCGAGAAGCCGGCGTAGCGCAGTGGCAGCAGCTCGGCGTCGAGGATCTCGCCGTCGTGGAGCGACGCGAGCGCCACCTCGGAGGTGCCGACGAGGAACAGCTCGTCATCGGGAAGGCTGTAGATCTGCTGCTCGGTGTCGGGCAGGAAGCCGGTGCCGTACAGCGCGCGTTCGCGCACGAGCACCGGCGGGATCACCGGCTCGAAGCCAGCCCCGCGCAGCTTCTCGAGCACCCAGCGAACGAGCGCCAGCTCGAGCATCACGAGATCGCCTTTGAGGTACGCGAAGCGCGCGCCCGAAAGCTTGGCGGCGCGGTCCATGTCGATCAGCCCGCCCGCCAGCTCGAGGTGATCGCGAGGCTCGAAGCCGAGCTCCCCCACGACGCCGGCCTCGCGCACGAGCTCGTCCTCGGGACCGGGCGCGGCGCTCGGATCCGGCAGGTTGGGCAGCGGTGCGAGCGCGGCCTGCAGGCTCGACTCGACCTCCCCCAGCTCGCGCTCGAGCTCCTTCGCGCGCGCGGCGACCTCCCGCATCGCCGCGATCTCGCGCTCGCGCTCGCGCGCATCGGCCGCCCCGCGAATGCGCGCATTCGCCTCGTTCTGCTCCGCGCGCAGACGCTCGAGCCGCGGCAGCAGCTCGCGGCGGCGCGCGTCGAGCGCGATCACGCCGTCGAGGCCGTCGGCCGCGCGCGGGCCGCGGCGTGCGAGCGCGGCCCGCACGCCGTCGGGGTCCTCACGGATGCGTTTGAGGTCGAGCATCGCCTCTGCGGCCGGACCTACTTGGTCGACAGCGTGATGTTCGTGCTGGGCACCTTTTCGGCCTTGAGCCCAGAGTACTTGGCGAGGAATTCCGCGACCGCCTGCGCGTCTTCGCCGACGACCACGTTCTCGGGCATGATCGCGCCCGAAAAGCCGCCGTTGCGGATCGCATACAGGACCTGTTCGACGTTCTCCTTGCGGATGTTGAAGTTCGGCCCGTTGGTCTTGACACGGTTGGAGATCTCCGTCGCGGAGCCCTCCGCGCCGACGACCGCCAGCGTGTGGCAGCCCGAGCAGTGGTCGCGGAACAGCACCGCGCCCTTGTAGTACAGGCTCGTCTTCGCAAGCTGAATCCCCTGCGATCCACAGGCGCCGAGCGCCGTGGAGCAGGCGAGCAGGGCGATGATCGTGGCCGCGCGCTTCATTGCGCCGAGAATATATAGGCTCGAGGCCGGCACGGAGCTCCGGCCGGATCGGCACCCGAAGCCGGCACGGAGCTCCAGCGCGATCGGCACCCGACGCCGGCGCCGAGGGCCCACGGGTCAGTGGCCGTCGGCTCAGCGCTCTAGAACCCGTGAGCCGTGCCTGCCGCGCGCAGCGCGAGGAACACGACCACGAGCGCCGAGAGCGCCATCACGCCGATCTCCCTGCGCACGATCGCCAGCACGACGGCGCGCTGCTCGGATTCGTCGAGCGCGCCGACCGCCTTGGCGTTCTCGAGCCCGCGCTGATCGAGAATCGTCTGGGCGGAGGCGACGCGCAGCTGCTCGGCCACGAACGCGACCGCGAGCGGCAGCAGCGCGTACAGGTAGAAGAGGTGTTCGCTCGAGTAATTGCCCGCCGCGGCGAGCGAGCCGACGGCGATCGCGAGCGTCAGCGCGGAGCCCTGGCCGATGCGCAGCAGCACCCAGAACGCGCGCGCGCGGCCGTCGCCGGCGCCGTGATCGGTGCTCGCGTGAGCGGCGAGATCGCTGCTGTGCCAAACGAACGCTCCGAGTGCGCCGGCGACGGCGTTGAGCGTGGCGACCGCGAGCGCGGCCGCCACGACGGCCTCTGTCACGGCGTCGATTTCGAGCGGATTGCCACTAGTAACAGCCTGCCACAAGCAGTGATATAACAGCGCGCGGTGCTGCGCACATATCTCCCGGCGATCGTATTCCTGGTTCTTGGCGGCGCCGTGGGCGGCGCGTTCGCGGTGTTGAACTCGGTCATCGGTCCGCGCCGGGCGACGCCGCACAAGCAGGACCCATACGAGTGCGGGCTGCCGTCGGAGGTAAAGCGCGGACTGCGCTTCGGGATCAGCTTCTACCTGATCGCGATGCTGTTCATCCTGTTCGACATCGAGGTGGTGTTCCTCTACCCGATCGCGATCGAGCTGCGCGCGTACGGCAGCTACGCGCTGTTCGAGCTGATCGTGTTCATCGTGCTGCTGTTCGTGGCGTTCGCCTATGTGTGGCGGCGGGGAGCGCTCGAGTGGAAGTAAAACGCGAGATCCTCGGCGCGAGCGGTCGAGGCGTCGGGCAGACGGGCGGGCGGGGCTCCGGCGGCGCCGACCTGCGCGTGCGCTCGCTGAACGCCCGCCAGCTGCTGCGCGGCGGCGAGATCGAGGGCCCGAACCCATCGGCGCACCTCGAGGGCGCCGACTTCGAGCGCTACGTCGAAGAGAGCGTGATGACGACGACGCTCGATAAGGCCGTCGCGTGGGCGCGCTCGAACTCGTTCTTCCCGGCGACGTTCGGCCTCGCGTGCTGCGCGATCGAGATGATGTCGATCGTGGCCGCGCGCGTGGACGTCGCGCGCTTCGGCTTCGAGGCGTTTCGCGCTTCGCCGCGCCAGGCCGACCTGCTGATCCTCTCCGGCCGCGTGTCGATCAAGATGGCGCCGATCGTGCGCCGCATCTACGACCAGATGCTCGAGCCGAAGTGGGCGATCTCGATGGGCGCGTGCTGCAGCTCGATGGGCGTCTTCAACAACTACGCGCTCGTGCCGGCCGACAAGTTCATGCCGATCGACGTGCACGTGCCTGGCTGTCCGCCGCGCCCGGAGGCGCTGATGCACGGCGTGCTGAAGCTGCGCAAGATGGTGCAGGACGACCCCGAGGCGGGCTGGCGCGAGCGCTACGGCGCGCGCGGCACCGAGGAGCTCGTACCCGAGCCGCACGCGACGGACGCTGCGCGGGCGGCGAGCGGCGCGGGCGGGATTCGAGCGACGGACACGGCCGGTGCCTGACGCCACCGGACTCGAGCTGATCGCACAGGAGCTGCGCGAGGCGGAGGGGGCGGACGTAGTCGCAGACACACTGTTCTTCCGCGAGCGCGCGACGCTGAGCATCGAGCCGAGCAGCATCCGCGCGGTGCTGGCGCACCTGCGCACGAAGGGCTACGCGTTCCTCGCGAGCGTGCACGGCGTGGACTACTACCCCGAGGAGCCGCGGCTGGGGGTTCACTACCAGCTGCTGGACATGGCGAGCGTAGATCGGCTGACGGTCAAGCTGCGTGTCCCGAGCGATGCGCCGGAGGTAGAGTCCGTGAGCGAGGATTGGCCGACGGCCGACCATCAAGAGCGTGAGGTCTACGACATGTTCGGCGTCGTGTTTCGCGGACATCGGGACCTGCGGCGAATCCTGATGCCGGAGGACTATGAGGGCCACCCGCAGCGGCGCGACTTCCCGATCGGCGGCGAACCGGTGATCTTCACGTACAACGAGCGCGAGTCGATCGGGAGCCCAGAGTGACGCCGGCCAGATCGTCCCCGGAGGGGGAGCAGCCGACGATGTCGGAGTACCGCAGGCGCGAGCAGAGCATCACGATGGCGCCGCTCGAGCAGCAGCTCGACGAGCAGGGCGCGGGCTCCGGGTCCACGCAGGAGCTGTTGACGCTCAACTTCGGTCCGCACCACCCGGCCACGCACGGCGTGCTGCGGCTGCTGGTGACGCTCCAAGGCGAGATCGTGCGCGACGTCAAACCGATCATCGGCTACGTGCACACGGGCATCGAGAAGACCGCCGAGGACAAGTCCTACTGGAAGGTCATCCCGGTGATCGAGCGCATGGACTACCTGTCCTACTACTTCAACGCGATGGCGTTCTGCGGCGCGGTGGAGACGTTGATCGAGGTCGAGGTGCCCAAGCGCGCGCAGTACCTGCGCGTGATCCACCTGGAGCTGAACCGCATCATGTCGCACCTGGTGTGGCTCGGCACGAGCGCGCTGGACCTCGGCGCGATCTCGATGTTCTGGTACTGCTTCCGCGAGCGCGAGAAGATCCTCGACCTGTTCGAGATGTCCTCCGGGCAGCGCATGCACACGCGCTACTTCCAGGTCGGCGGCGTGATCGAGGACATCCCGCTCGGGTTCGAGCAGAAGCTGCGCGGATTTCTCGCGGAAATGCCCTCGCGCGTGGACCAGTACCGCGACATGCTCAACGGCAACGAGATCGTGCTGCAGCGGCTGCGCGGCACCTGCCCGCTGGACGCCGAGACGCTTTTGTCGCTGGGCGTGACGGGGCCGCTGCTGCGCGCCGCGGGCAACCCGTGGGACCTGCGCAAGGCGGACCCGTACTGCTCCTACGGCGACTTCGACTTCAAGATCCCCGTGGGCACCGCCGGCGACAACTACGACCGCTTCGCGGTGCGCCTGGCGGAGATGTACGAGTCGGTGAAGATCGTCGCGCAGGCGCTCGACGGTCTGCCCGAGGGTCCGCACATCACCGAGGACCGCAAGGTCGCGCTGCCGCCGCGACATGAGCTTGCGACCTCGATGGAGGCGCTGATCCACCACTTCAAGCTCGTCACCGAGGGCATGCGCGTGCCGCCGGGGGAGGTGTACTTCCCGATCGAGTCGCCGCGCGGCGAGCTCGGCTGCTTCGTGCGCTCCGACGGCTCGTCCAAGCCCGCGCGCGTGCACATGCGCGACCCCTCGTTCGTGAACCTGCAGGCGACCTCGCCGATGGTCAAGGGCGCCTACATCGCCGACATGATCGCGACGCTGGCGATGCTCGACCCGATCTTGGGAGGAATAGACAGATGAGCGTTCGCGTGGCGGTCAGGGGGGTGATGCATTGAGCGCCGTGAGGCGTTTCGAGCACGGTTCGCGCGTGCCCGGCTGGGATCGAGCGGCGGACCTCGAGAAGGACCCGGCGGAGATTCCCGGGGTGGGCGGGTCCCCATCCCCGCCGGTGCCGGAGGAGCTGCGCGCGGAGATCGAGGCGCACATGGCCAAGTACCCGGACCGCCGCTCGGCGACGCTGCCGGCGCTCGCGGCGGCGCAGCGCGTGCACGGCTGGTGCTCGCCGGAGGCGCTCGAGCAGGTCGCGTGCGTGATGCGCGTGACGCCGGCGTACCTGGACTCGGTGGCGACGTTCTACGACATGCTCGAGAACGAGCCGGTGGGCCGCCAC
>JASLHP010000208.1 GCA_030149625.1 Solirubrobacteraceae bacterium | reverse complement strand
GCGCCGGTCGAGCTGCGCGGGCGACTCCTCGCGACGGTCCACTCCGAGGCCGAGCTGCGCGGCGCGAGCGCGGCCCGCGGCGCACCGGGCGAGCCGGTTCCTCGCCGCCGACGGGAGCGACGGACGTGGCGTCTCGCCGCTGCCGGCGTAGCGATCGCCGCCGTCTCCGCCGCCATCGCCCTCGCGTTCGCCGCGAGCGGGCCGAGTGTGGGGCGCGCGCTCCACGCGACCGCGAGCATCCAGGGTGCGCGCGCCGTCCTGCGCGTCAACAACGGGCAGGGGGTGCTGAGGATCGCCCGGATGCCACAGCCGCGGCCGGGCCGCGTCTACGAGCTGTGGGTCGAACGCGGCGGCGCACCACGCGCCACCGGCACGCTCTTCAGCGTCAGCTCCGCAGGCCGCGCCGCAGTCGGAGTACCCGGCTCGCTCAAGGGCGTGACTGCGGTGATGGTCACCTCCGAGCCGATGGGCGGCAGCCCCGAGCCGACCAGCTCGCCTGTGATCGTCGCGCGCCTGAGCTAGTTCGAGCGCGTCACCGTCAGCTCCCGGCCCATCGCGTGCACGGAGTCGCCGGGATGGAGCTGGCGCCCGCGCCGCGTCTCGGCCTCGCCGTTGACGGTCACGGGCTCGACGGAGAGCAGTGCCCGCGCCTCCCCGCCGCTTTCGACGAGACCGGCGAGCTTCAGCAGTTGCCCGAGCCTGATCGTCTCGCCCTGGATCGGGATCGGCTCGCTCACGGTGTCGGGCGGCGCTCCATGCCGGCCCAGCCTAGCCCCGCCCGAAGCCCGCGGGATCGACGATCGGCGCCGGATAGTGCAGCGGCCGGCGCTCGCCGGCCGGCAGGCGCCACGGCTCGTGCACGGCCGGGCCGGCGATGGGCGCGAGCTCCGGGACGTGGCGGCGGACGTAGACGCCGTCGGGGTCGAAGCGACGCGCCTGGCGCAGAGGGTTGAGGACGCGATTGGGACGGGTGTCGTTGCCGGTTCCCGCGACCCACTGCCAGTTGCCGACGTTGTCAGCGACGTCTGCGTCGCAGAGAAGCGCCGCGAAGTGCGCCGCGCCGTCGCGCCAGTCGAGCCCCAGCGTCTTGGTCAGCAGCGACGCGACGATCAACCGGGCGCGGTTGTGCATCCATCCCTCGCGCGCGAGCTGGCGCATGCCGGCGTCGACGATCGGGATGCCGGTCTGACCCTCGCGCCACGCGCCGAGCGCCTGCGGGTCGCTTCGCCACCTGCGTTGCCGCGGCCGGTAGTCGGCATGCGGCAGGTCCGGCCTGTCGGCGAGCACCTGGCGGTGGAAATCGCGCCAGCAGAGCTGGCGCTCGAAGGCCTCGCCGCCGCCGCGCCCTTCGCTGCGCGCCAGCACCGTGCGCACGGACAGGCAGCCGAAGTGCAGGTGCGGGCTGATCCGCGAGGTCGCGTTGCCCGCAAGGTCGTCGTGTCGGTCCTCGTAGTCCTCGAGGTGACTGGCGAAGAAACGCGCCAGGCGCTCGCGGCCAGCGGTCTCGCCCCCTTCGGGCAACTCGCTCGAGGCACGTTCGGCGGCCGGCGTTGCGGGGAGGCGCGGCGCCGGCAGATCGGGCGGCGCTGCGATCCGTCGCGGCGTCGGGGCGGCAGGGGGCAGCGGCTGCGAACGCCACGCGCGCCAGTAGGGGGTGAAGACGCGGTAATGGCCGCCCCCTCCGGTGGGGAGAACCTCGCCGGGCGCGACAGCGGCTGAGGTCCCGAGCGTGAGCAGCTCGACGCGCTCCTCGCCACACGCGCGGGCCAGCCGCGCATTGCGCTCGCGCGCGTACGGGGTCGTGTCGGCGCTCGTGTAGATCGCCTGCGCGTCGAAGCGGCGGGCGAGAGCGAGGGCCTGCTCGACCACCTCGCCGCGCCTGACCACCAGCCCGGCGCCGCGCGCGCGAAGCGAGGCGTCGAGGTCGCGCAGGCAGTCGCGCAGGAACGCGAGCCTGTTCGGCGCGCCGCAGCTGCCCGCCAGAAGCCGATCGTCGAGCACGAACGCCGGCACGATCTGATCGCGCTCCGCGACGGCGGCCGCGAGAACGGGGTTGTCCCGCACGCGCAGGTCGCAGGTGAAGAGGACGAGGGCTCGTCTCATGGACGCCCTATCACCCGAGCGCGCGTTCTTCGTCCAACGCGCGGCTGAGGGCCTCGTCGAACGACATCGGCTCGACCGCGAACGGCGCAGCCCCGGCGGGATCGGTCACGACGGTCGCCGTGCGCAGGCCCTCGACGAGCGGGCGAGCCACGTTGGTGTCGACCGGCGTGACCAGGCCCAGCCACAGCGCCGAGATTCGCGGCGAGAGCAACGGAACGGGGAGCATCGGCCTCCGGGGCACGCCCATCGCGTCGGCCATGCGCCCGAGCATCTCGCCGTAGGCCAGCACGTCGGGACCCCCGATCTGGATCTCGCGGCCAGCCGACTCGGGGACCGCCGCGGCGCCTACGAGATACGCGATCACGTCGTCTATGGCTATCGGCTGCGTCTCGGTGCGCAGCCACGCGGGCGCGATCATCACCGGCAGTCGTTTGACCAGGTAGCGAAGGGTGCGGTAGGACTCGCTGCCGGCGCCGACGACCATCGCCGCCCTGAAGTAGCTGAGCGGTGGCCCCTCGGCGCGGAGTGCTTCGGCTGTCGCGTGACGGCTCTGCAGGTGCTTGGACATGGTCTCGTCGCCCAGCCCGCCCAGGTAGACGATCCGGCTGACGCGGGCGGTCGCGGCGGCACGCGCGAAGTTCCTCGCTCCGCGCAGCTCGCGCTCCTGGAAGCCGGCACCCGCCGCCATCGCGTGTACGAGGTAGTAGGCCGTGGTTACCTCGTCGAAGGCGCCGTCGAGACTCGCGGCATCGGTCACGTCGCCGCGTCGCAGCTCGGCGCCCTGCTCCTCGAGTTGCAGGGCCGCTGCTGCTGCAGGCTCGCGCACCAGCGCCCGCACGGGCGTCCCCGCCGCGAGCAGCGCGCGCACGAGGCGCCGCCCGACGAAGCCGGTGGCGCCGGCGACGAGCGCTCGTTCGCTCAGCTCCGCTCCTCTGCGGCTCCGCTTCCGGGCGGGAGGGGAGAGCGCCCGCCCGTACCCGCCGACGGCTCCCAGGGGGACGGCGCCGGCGCGCGGTCCGCGGCGGGCGGCTGTGCCTTTTCCCGTTCCACGATGTCTGCGCCCGTCGTCGTCGTCATCCGCGCCGCGCCGCGCCCGCTGATCGCCTTGCGCACGAGCGACGGGGCGACGATCCGCAGCGCGGCCGCCACCCAGTAGGGGCGGGGGACGTAGCGCTCGGCGCGCCCGCCGAGTCCGGCTTCGCGGATCGCTTCCGCGGCTCGCTCGGGCGTCGAGACCAGACGGCGGGTCAGCGGGTTCTCGACCAGCTCGGATTGCGGGAAGCCCTCGGTGACGATGAACCCCGGCAGCACGAGTCCAACGTGGACGCCGTGCTCGCGCTCCTCGGCGCTCAGCGAGTCCGACCAGCCGGCAAGCGCGAACTTCGAGGCGCTGTACGCGCCCGTGCCGGCGCGCGCGACTCTGCCGGCAGTCGAGGCCACGTTCACGATCGCCGACGGCGCGCTTCTGCGCAGCAGCGGCAGCAGCGCCTCGGTCAGCCGCAGCGGTGCGTCGAAGTTGATCGCCATCGTGCGCCGCACGTTCTCGTAGCCGCCCTCGGCGAAGCGCGCCCGCCAGGCGGCGCCCGCGTTGTTGACAAGCAGGTTGAGGCGCCCGTGGCGGGCTTCGACGTGCTCGCGCACCCTGCGCGGAGCGTCGTCGTCGAGCAGGTCCACCGCGACGAAGCTGGCGGGAGCCGCCAGTTCCTCGGCGAGCGGGGCGAGGCGCTCCTGGCGTCGTGCCACGAGGACGATCTCGGCCCCCGGCTCCTGCGCGAGCAGGCGCGCCGTCGCCTCGCCGATGCCGCTGGAG
>JASLHP010000029.1 GCA_030149625.1 Solirubrobacteraceae bacterium | reverse complement strand
CGTGCGGCGTTCGCAGGGCGCGAGGCGGGTACGAACCGCCTGCGCATCCCGGACCCCGCACGCCAGCGGACCTCGACGCTCTCGCGCGGCTGTGCCCGCACGCTCAGCACATGCAGATAGGCAGCCAGGTGTTCGCGTTCGCTGGCGCGGGCGAGATCGGGACGGCGAGCGGGCACGGAGCCACCCCGAGGCCGAAGGCCTCGATCATCGGCGGAGGGCCCGCTCGCCGGCCCGATCGTCCGACAGGAAGCGTTGAACACAGACAACAGACCCCTCTACGACCGTCGGGGGCAAACCGTCGTCGCGCGAGCGCCACTGCGCGCGGGAACCGCGGCGCGTCTCTCCTCAAAACAAAAAAAGGCGATCTCCCGCGCGCCGACGTAATAGGCGTCGAGTGCTGCGCACAGACCCGACCGCCGGCTGGGGGCCATCCCACCAGGACGCGCGCCCGCGCAGGCGCCAGCTCGCGGTGCTGCTGGGGCTCGCGGCGCTGGCCGTCGAGCTCGTCGGTCACGGACTGCTCTCGCAAGGGCTCGTCGGCGCGCTGCGCTCGTTCGTCGACGTCCTCTTCCGGGCCGGCTTCGTGCTCACGCTGCTTGCGCTCTTGCTCGTCGTCCTCCCCGGCCTGCTCGGGCGACGGCGCTCTCACGGCGGCGGGCTCGGGCGGCGGCTGGCCGGCGCTCAAGACCCCGCGCTGGCCGTGCGCGAGCACTCGCGCGAGCTCGGCGGCGGCGCCTTCCTCGGGCTCGCGCGCGAGGGCAGCTGGATCACCGCCACGCCGGAGCACGCCGTGCTCGTGCTCGGTCCGCCGCGGTCGGGCAAGACCAGCTCGATCGTGATCCCGGCGCTGCTCGCCGCGCCAGGCGCTGCCGTCTGCACCTCCACCAAGCCCGACGTGCTGCGCGCGAGCGCCGCCACGCGCGCGCGGCTCGGCGAGGTCTGGCTGTTCGACCCCGTGCTCGGCGTGAGCGAGGACCCGGCCGGCGTGCGGCGCCTGCGCTGGTCGCCGCTGGCCGGCGCCGTCGACTGGGACAGCGCGCTGCTGATGTCGCGGGCGATGACCGCCGCCGCGGCGCCGGGCGCGGGCACCATGCACGAGAGCCACTGGCGCGAGCGCTCCGCGGCACTGCTGGCGCCCCTGCTGCTGGCCGCCCGGCTCGGCGGAAACGACGTCGGCGAGCTGCTGCGCTGGGTGCTGCGCGGCGAGCTCGATCCGGCGCTCACCACGCTCGAAGAGCATCAGCAGGTCGTCGCCGGCGACGTGCTCGCCGGCATCAAACGCACCGATGCACGCGAGCGCTCCTCCATCTTCTCGGCATGCGCGGGCGTGCTCGCCGCGTACAACTCCGACGGCTCACGGGGCGCCGCGAGCCACCCCAACTTCGATGCCGAGCGCTTCGTCGCCGGGAGCGACACCATCTACATCGCCGCCCCCGCCCACGCGCAGGCGCTGTGCGCGCCGCTCGTCGTCGGCCTGCTCGAGCACATCCGCCACGCCGCCTACGCGCGCGCCCGGAGCGAGCACGCCCAGCCGCCCGTGTTCCTGTGCCTGGACGAGCTCGCGAACATCGCGCCGATCCACGACCTGCCCGCGCTCGTCTCAGAAGCCGGCGGACAGGGACTGCACGTGCTCGCCTGCCTGCAGGACCTCTCACAGGCGCGCTCGCGCTGGGGCGAAGCGGCCGCCGACGGCCTGCTCTCGCTCTTTCAGACCAAGCTCGTGCTCGACGGCATCGCCGACAGCCGCACCCTCGAGGCGATCTCGCTCGCGCTCGGCGAGTACGACCGCCGCGTCGTCTCGCGCACGCGCGGGCGCAGCCAGAGCGGCTGGATTCGCTCCGACGACCCGGGCACCAGCAGCTGGAGCGTCAGCACCTCGACCGTGCGCCAGCGTGTGCTCTCGCCGGGTGACATTGCACAGCTGCCGGGAGGGCACGGGCTGCTGCTCGAGGGCGCTCGCTGGCGGCTCCTCGAGCTCGCGCCGTGGCACTCGTGTGAGCCTTGGCGGACGCTGGCGGGGGCCGGGAATCGGCCGAGCTAGGGGCAAGCACAGCCTCGGAGCGCTGCTCCAGCGAGTGGAGACCGACGCTCGGTCCGTCGAACCTCGGTAGGCCTGGCTCGGCCTCGGTGAGCTGGTCTGGTGAGAGAACTCCCTGCGCGGGCGGCCGCGAGCCCGGCCCGGCCGGATCCGTAGGCACGGCTGCCACCTCGTTGTCACGTACCGACCGATGTCCCGCGAGAAACGCGAAAACAGCCGTGCGAACGGGGCTCGTGAGAGGGCGGGGAAAGACCATCTTCCGAGGCGCAGATCATGATCTGCGCCTCGGAAGATGGAACTGACTCTATGGAGCCGAGAGTCTTCTGCCCGGTTCCGGCTGTCAGGGGTTGTGTTGGCGGGTCGGCGACCATCCCGGGTGCGTTAGTACGGTTTCGATATGAGGGGCCTCTCGGCATCACGCATGGCTGGCATCGGCGTTCCACTGGCGATAGTTGGGGGTCTAATAGCGCTAGAGATCTGCTCTCGCTCGGTGCGCGACTGGACAAGCCAACGGCCGTTCACGATGAACATCGCAGCGGATTTCCTCATCCTCACCGTGACGCTTTTCGGCGTAGATGCCCTGCTCAAACGGCGAGAGGATCAGCAGTGGCGCCGGCTCGTCGGGCGGGCTGCCAAGAACTGGATCGACCGGGCGCTCGTATTGGGCGCAGCGCTTCGGTTCTACGAGAACGAAGACCCGGAGGTGGGCTCGTCGCTCCAGTACCAGTACCGCAAGGTCGGTTTTGAGCCGGACCTGATGTTCGTCGGCGATGTCGAGCGCGGCTTCGTCTGGGTCGAGCCCGCGCTTAGAGAGTGGCTTGCCGAGACGCGCGGCCTGCAGCCGCTGCTGATGCACTCAACAGACGTATTCGACGCGGCTACCGCAGTTGTGATCTCGTTCGAGAGCTGTCTGGGGAGCTCCAGTTGGTTTTCTGCCATCAAGGACAACTCTGGCGAGCAGATCCAATTCTTTCGGGAGATGGGCCCTCTCGTGGAAAAGCAAATTGGGCGATTGGCCGAGACCCTAGACCTAAAGATGGATGCCAGTCGCGGGGCGCCGCCCGAGAACAACAACGACGAAAGCGACGAGATGCCGCGAGCACAACGTGCTCGGCCATGACATTGCGTTGATGCACACGAGTTCGGGACCAAACCCCCCATGGCTTCTTCCAACGTCCCTTCCGTGACGCTGACGT
>JASLHP010000011.1 GCA_030149625.1 Solirubrobacteraceae bacterium | reverse complement strand
GTGGGGCGAACTTTGTCCCCAGGTGGCAGTTCCAGCGTCAGTTTCGTGTTGAGCGAGCTTTCGCCATGGCACGTGTTGGGTTCGCCTGTCTTTTCGACCGTGCTGCCGCAGGCCAGACCCGTGCTGTCGATCGGCGCCGGTTCGCCAGGCTTGTCGTGGCCGAGCGTGTCGACGTTGAACGCGTATACCTGGAATTCGTTGGTGTACGGTTTCTCGCATTCGGGGTCGACGACGGTCGTGGCCGGCGGCGGCGCTTTTTCGCTGAGCGGTTTCACTGCCGCGTTCAGGCGCGCGAAGCCCGCCTTGTAGGTCATGCCCGAGTAGCTCAGCAGGTGCAGCCACTTCAGTTCGCCTTCGATCAGCTTCGACAGCGAGCCGCCGCCGCTGTACATGCGGTCGTCCTGCGCGAGGCGCTTGAGCGCCGCTTCGATCTCGGCCATCACGCCCACCGTCAGCTTGAACTTCTGGCCTTCGCCTTCCATCAGCCCGTTGAGCGCCGGCGTTATCTGCTTCAGGCCCCGGATCGTCAGTTCCTCGAGCGTCGGATCACGCGACACCAGTTCGGTGATGCGGCCCATGTTCGCTTCATACAGCGGCATGTAGTAGTGGCCGGCGGTCGAGGTCTGCGCGAGCTCGCCGCGAGCGCGGTAGAGCGTCGTCAGCATCGCCACCGTCGAGGCCGCGCCGTTCTGCGGCTCCTGGTCGTCGAGCGCGCGGCCGGCTGAGCATTCGGATTCCGATGCGCAGTTGATTTCCGCCGGGCTCGAGGTGCCGTTGAGCCCGACCGAGTTGAACGCGGCTTCGGTTTCTTTGGCTTTGGTCGAGCCTTCTTCGAACAGGTCGTCGGCCGAGCGGATCGCGGCGTTGCGAGCCATCTCGAACGTCGCTGTCGGCTTGTCCACCAGGTAGACCATCTGCATGCGGTAGAAGACGCGGGTAGCTTCCTCGATCCCGATTTTCGTCGCGAGCAGGTAGAAGGCGTGCCCGATGATCGTGCTGTTCTCGTGCATGCCGTTGCTGTCCTCGCAAATCGGGACGTATTCGGAGAGTTTCGACGGGTCTTTGTGACCGGAGATTTCTTCGTATTTACCGGGTTCTTTGAGGTTGCGGATCGCGCCCCCTGGCTCTTTTTCACCGATGGCCCAGTTCGGTTCTTCCCATTTTTCAGATTTGGTTTCTTTCTTGGTGACCCACGATTCGAGCCCCTTGCCCATCGCGTCCGCCCAGCCCTCGCTGAGCGCGCCGGTTTCGCCTTCGTCCATCTCCCCGGTCACGTTTTCGGCGACCCCTTGTGCGAACTCGTGCCCGGCGATGTCCAGCGCCGCGGGGTAGCCTTCGCCGAACACGACCTCCTGGTGTTCGGGGTTCCATTCCGCCTGTTTGTATTCTTTGCGGTAGTGAACGGTCGCGATCGTGGCCTCGTTTTTACAGTTGTAGCTTTCGCACTTGGGCTTGAAGATTTCCTGCTTGAAGAATTCCCACCCGTGCGTCAGGTCTTCCGCCGCCTTCTTCGTGTCTGTGTCTTTCGATTCGGCTTCGCCCGTTTTCCACACGCGTTCGCCGGGAAGCGTCGGTTCGTTTTTGGCGCTGTAGATTTCGATGTCGGCGGCGTTGAACGACTTGTTGTAGACGTTCAGGATGCTGCCGTTGACGGCATCGACCACGTATTCCTTGGCCGGCTTCAGCGGCCCGGTCGTCAGCCACACGTACCACGCCAGGCGAGCCGTCGCGCCGACGGGATGCGTCGGCGAGCCCGTGTAGATTTCCAGGCGCGGGCGATGCAGGAGTTTGCCCGCCGGCAGCGCGACTTTGGCGATCGCCGTGGCGCGCGCGCTGTCAACGGCGACGTTGTCGTCCGCGACCGAGACTTCCGGCACGAACGCGCCGCTGACGAAGTCCACGTGCTCGCCGTCGCGTGAGAGGTGAACGCCGATGCTGCCGCCGAAGACCGGCACACCGTCGACCATCTGCTTGAAGTACACGTGCGTCATGCCGATGCGATCGGTCTTCGTGATCGGTTCGCTCACGACGCGCGGTTCGCCGAGTTCGCCTTCGCCGCCGGAGTTGCCGAACAGATTTCCGTAGTGAGCCAGCACCGCCTTGGCCTTGGCGATCGGCGAGTCCGCGGCGGCGACGCCCAGCGCGGCCAGCGGTATGTGCACGTTTGCGGAGTTGACCACGCGCGAGCCCGGATCGACCGAGACCGCAAGGCGCGAGCCCGACGTCTCGTGCGTGCCCAGCCGCGCCTCGGCCGCGTGGGTGATCGGCGCGAGCGAGAAGCTGGACGGCTTCGGCGTGGTCGTCGCGCCGGCCGCGCCGATGCCGATCAGCATCGCGGGCAGCGACAGCGCGCCGACGGCCACGCCCGCGCGCGAGGCGACGCCGCGACGCCACGAGTCGAGCCACTCGGGGTGTGCGCGCAACGCCGCGGACGGACGCGCGAGGCCGAGCAGGGCCAGCGCGAGCTCACGGCGAGCCGACGCGCCGCGCGTCGCGATGCAGGCAAGGCTCCCGGCGAGCGATCCGAGCAGGCACCAGAGGGGCACGCGCCACAAAAGCGACGCCACGTCGACCTCGAAGTGCGCTCCAAGATATCCCCCGGCTTGCGCGTCGGCGCGCGCGAACAGCGCCAACAGCCAGCAGAACAGCGTCATCAGCACACCGCTGCGCAGCGCGTTGGCGAGCGCTACGCGCGCGTCTCCCGCGCTGCGCCGCGCGGCGATCCAGCCCACCAGCAGCACCGTGATCGCGCCGAGCAGGAGCAGCAGGACGGCGAGCGCCGGCACCTGGTGTGCGCTGCTCGTGCCGATCGTCGGCAGCGCGCCGCCCAGGATCGAGCCCGATCCGCTCGTCCGCGACAGCGCCTCCACCTGCCAGTGGAAGGGCACGCCGAAGCACGCGAGGAACACGGAGACGACCAGCGCCGGCAGCGCGAGCAGTGCGCCGAAGGCGAATACCGCGACGTGGCCGACGCCGCCGCCGAGGAAAGAGTGAACGAAGCCGCTGCGCTCGGCGAGCACCGCGCCGAGGACGACCACCACGACGGACGTCAGCGCCAGCGCTGCCGCGAGCGCGCGCAGCGAGGCTCGCGCCGGCGTCGCCCACACGCCGAGCAGCCGCAGGCCCTCGCGCCTCCAGTCACGGCCGTACACGCCCATCGACGCGCCGACCGGCGCGAACAGCGCGGCCCACAGCAGCGGCAGCAGGAACGCCTCGAAGCCGAGCGGCCGCACGGCGGTGTTCGCGCCGATGATCGGACCGGTGAGGCGCAGCGAGAGGTAGTGCGCGCCGACACCCGAGAGCAGCGCGTAGGGGATCGGCACGAGCGCCGCGAGCAGCATGCGCCTGCGCACGGAGCCTCGCACGAGCCGCGCCGCCACGAACGTCGAGGCGACGATCGCGATCGCCACGAGCGCCAGCAGAGGCATGACCGCAAGACGCAAGCCGGCGGTGTGGTGGAAGAAGCTGACACTCACCAGCTGTGTCAGATAGAACGCGACAGCCCCGTCCTCAGCCGCGACGTGCAGTGGGTGCGCCGAGAGAACCAGCCCCCCGACACCACTCACGCCGATCGCGAGCACGATCGCGCTCAGCGCAAGCACCGAAAGCACGATTGCGCCAGCGGCTGCGCCGATGCTCGCGGCGCAATAGGAGATACCGCTCGTCAGCCTCGTCGTCCACTCACCAGCTAATCGCGTCGTCCTGCGTCGCTCGCTGCGCCCGCTCATGCGCTCCACCCCGCTCTTGTAGTCGTTCACGTTTGTCGGACAATCGATACACAGCGCTTCTCGCTAAATCAAGCATTCACTCCGAAACATGTGAGCTGGGCTATTGCAAATAGCGGTTTTTGGCGCCGGATCTGAACCGTTTTGTTTCTGGCATTCGTCCCGTCAGCTGGCATCTGTCAGCGACGACGGCGCGGCCGCGATCGGCGAGGAGAGCGACCTACTCGATCGGGGTCGTGACGCGGCGCGCCCGGACGACGGACCGTTCCCGGCGCCGCGACGCGCCCGCGCGAGTGCGCCGCGGAATCAGGGCCGAGGCCGCGGCGCTATCCGGACGCGCCGGGCACGAGCTCTCGCGCCGAGGTGCGAAGGCCGCCCAGCATCAGCTCCAGATGGCGACGCCAGTTCGCGCTGCCCGGCTGGTAGTACATCGTCGCGGTGATCCCGCACATCAGCATCCCGAAGTCGTCGAAGCCGAAGTCCTCACGGATGACGCCGGCGGCGATCGCGCGGGAGATGATCCGGGTGACCACCTCCGCGAGCGCGGCCTTCTGCTCCTCGATCCCCTCCCACTCGAGCTCGTTGGAGCCCATCATCGCGAGCTGAAAGCCCATGTCGCCCTCCACCGCCTCCGCGGAGCTGCGCATCATGCTTTCCAGCGCCCGCAGCGGGTCCTCGATGTCCTCGGCGAGCCTCGCGATCTCGGCGAACCCCTGGAAGCGGTCGCGCACCATCGCCGTCAGCAGCGCCTCCTTCGTGGGGAAGTGGCGGTAGACGGTGCCGATGCCGACGCCCGCCTGCGCGGCGATCTCGTCCATCTGCGCCTGCGGCCCGTCACGCGCGAACAGCTCGCGGCTCGAAGCCATGATCCGCTCGCGGTTGCGCTGCGCGTCGGCTCGAAGGGTTCGCTGGTCGCTCGACACAAACGGAATCTTAGCTCCGTATAGTGCTATAAACAAGGGGAACCGTACTTCCGCTTCCGCTATGTCAGTCGGCATCGACGCTCTATGTCACCTGGCATCGACCCTGAGAGGACCGAGATGATCCCCACCACAGACCGAACCGCGGTGCGGCGATGACATCGTCACGCTCGCCCCGAGCGACCGCCGACCTCAGCTCCAAACGCGGCAAGGATCTGGCGCTGGTGCTGCTGGCGATGACACAGTTCGTGATCGTGATCGACGCGTCGATCGTCAACGTCGCGCTTCCTTCGATCGGCAGCCACCTGCACTTCTCCCGCGACAACCTCTCGTGGGTGGTGAACGCCTACACGCTCACGTTCGGCGGCTTCCTGCTGCTCGGCGGGCGACTCGCCGACCTGCTCGGACGCAGGCGCATGTTCATGGTGGGCCTGGTCGTGTTCTCGCTCGCTTCGCTCGGCGGCGGCCTCGCGCAATCGGAGGCGTGGCTGATCGGCGCGCGCGCGATTCAGGGTCTCGGCGCGGCGATCGTCTCGCCCGCGGCGCTGTCGATCATCACGACGACGTTCGCGGAGGGCGCCGAGCGCAACCGCGCGCTCGGCATCTGGGGCGCGGTCGCGGGCGCCGGCGGCGCCGCCGGCGTGCTCTTGGGCGGCATCCTCACGAGCTGGTTGAGCTGGCGCTGGGTGCTGTTCGTGAACGTGCCGATCGGCATCGCCGCGGCGACGCTCGCTCCGCGACTGCTGCTCGAGAGCCACGCCAAGGACGAGATCGACGGCTTCGACATCCCCGGCGCCGTCACCGTCACCGCGGGCCTCGCGCTGCTCGTCTACGCGATCGTCGATGCCGTCAACGCAGGCTGGGGATCGGCGTCGACGATCTCGAAGATCGCCGCGGCCGTGGTCCTACTGGCCGCCTTCCTGGTGATCGAGTTGCGCTCGCG
>JASLHP010000337.1 GCA_030149625.1 Solirubrobacteraceae bacterium | reverse complement strand
GTCGCATCAGCTTCAGCCGGGCGCGCTCGGCGCGCGAGGGGGCGCGATCGTTGTACGCCTCCAGGAGGCGCTCGTCGTCGGCTTCGCCGAAGTCGTTGTTCACCGACACGTTGCCGAGGTCGAACCACGGGTCGCCCATGCCGGCGTACTCCCAGTCGACGATCATCACGCGTCCGCTCGCCGCGTCGGCGATCACGTTTCCGGGCAGCAGATCGTTGTGACACGGCCGCCGCTCATCCGCCGGCAGCGCCCCGGCGATCCGTTCGGCGAGCTCGCCGGCGATCCGCAGCTCCGGGGGCGCCCCGGCGCCGCGCGCCTGCAGGGTACGCTCGTAGTCGGCGATCAGGTCGGGGACCCAGAAGGGGGACGGCAGCGTCACGTCGGCGTCGTGAAAGCGGCGCAGCGCAACCGCGATCTCCTCCGCGCGCGCGGCGACCTCCGGCGCCGAGAGCGTGTGGCAGGGCACGTAGCGGGTCACCATGCCGCCCTGAAAGCTCGCCGCGAGCGCCGGCGCGAGGCCGAGCTGTGCGGCTGCCTGGTTCGCCGCCGCCTCGGCCTCGCGACTGATCCCGAGCAGATCCGTGTCCTTTCCGTGCAGCCGCAGGACATAATCGGTCCCGCCGAGGCGCACGCGGTAGTTACGGTTGGTGATGCCACCCTCGAGCGGCGTCGGCTCGTCTTCGGCCGGACCCAGCTCGGGTTCGAGGCCGTGCACGATGTCTCCCAGCTCCTCCACCGCAGCGCTCCCCCGTTGCCCGATAAGGCACACAACCTATACCTTCAGAGACCATGACCGGCCGCGATCGGGTCGATCCTTCCGCTCCGGGTGAAGACCCCGGCGAGCTGGTCGCCCGCGCCGACCTCGACGCCGCGCGCGCCGCCGTCGCCGAGCTCGCGCTGCGCACGCCCGTCGTGCCCTGCCAGGAGCTCTCCGAGATCGCGGGCGGGCCCGTGCTCCTCAAGGCCGAGTGCCTGCAGACGACCGGCTCTTTCAAGATCCGCGGCGCGCTCAACCGGATCGCGGCGCTCGGCCCGGACGCCACGGCCGGTCTCGTGACGGCGAGCGCCGGGAACCATGCGCGAGCGCTCGCGCATGCCGCACGTGCGAAGGGGCTCGGCTGCGAGGTCTTCATGCCACGCGACGCGCCGGTCTCCAAGGTGCTCGCGGTCGAGGCGCTGGGAGCGCGCGTCCGTCTCGCGGGCGACACCGTCGACGAGGCACTCGAAGAGGCGCAGGCGGCGGCTGCGGGCGCCGGCGCGACCTTCGTGCATCCCTTCGACGACGCCGACGTGATCGCCGGGCAGGCCACGCTCGGCCTCGAGCTGGCCGAGGACGTCCCCGGCCTCGCGCGCGTGATCGTGCCGGTCGGAGGTGGCGGGCTCGCGAGCGGGATCGGACTCGCGCTGCGGCGCTCCGGCGTGGAGGCGGAGCTTCTCGGTGTCCAGGCGGCTCTGTGCGCGCCGTTCGCGGAGGCGATCGGCGAGCCGGGCGCGGGCGCGGGCGCCGGGGCGCCGGTCCTCAGCGAGACGACGATCGCCGACGGGGTCGCCGTCAAGCGCCCGGGCCGGTTGACGATGCCGTTGCTGCGCTCCCTGCTCGCCGGCGTGGCGACCGTCAGCGAGGATGCGATCGCCGACGCGATGGTGTTCCTGGCCGAGCGCGCGAAGCTCGTCGCCGAGGGCGCGGGGGCGATCGCGGTCGCGGCGCTGCTCTCAGGCTCGCTCGAGCCCTTGGAAGGGCCGACGGTCGCGATCGTCTCGGGCGGGAACGTCGACAGCGGGCTTCTCGCCTCGCTGCTGCTGCGTCACGAAGCGGAGGAAGGCCGGCGCGTGCGGATCCATACGCGCGTCCCGGATCGCCCCGGCGGCCTCGCCGAGCTGCTGGGGCTGATCGCGAGCCTGCGTGCGAACGTGCTGAGCATCGAGCACCGCCGCGAAACCGTCCCGTTGCATCCGCGCGAGACGGCGGTCGAGCTCACGCTCGAGACCCGCGGGCCCGGCCACACAGACGAGGTCCTCGCCTCGCTCGCCGCGCGTGGCTACGAGGCGCGTCTCGGCTGACGTAGCATCGCCGGCGTGCGGGTCGAACCGTTCGAGATCGAGCGCTTCTACGAGCGTTGGGAGTTCAGCGCCGAGCTGATGCTCTCGAGCAGCGACTGCGAGTCGCGCGCGCTCTCCGCGCTGCTCGAGCTCGAGCCGGATGCGGACGAGCGGCTGCGCTCGCTGCGGCTCGGCTACACGGAAGTCGCCGGCTCGCCTGAGCTGCGCGATGCGATCGCGGCGACCTACGAGCGCGCCGAGCCTGATGACGTCCTCACGCTGGCCGCGGCCGAGGAGGGGATCTTCCTCGCCTACCACGCGCTGCTCGGTGCGGGCGACCATGCGGTCGTCGAGGTGCCGTCGTACGGCTCGGCTCTCAACCTCGCCCGCAGCACGGGCGCCGAGGTGACGCTGTGGCAGCGCCGGTTCTCCGACGGGTGGGCGTACGACCTGGACGAGCTGGAGCGCGCGCTCCGGCCAGACACGCGCTTCGTCTACGTCAACAGCCCGCACAACCCGACGGGCAGTCAGATGACGCGCGAGGAGCAGCGTCGCCTGGTCGGGCTGGTCGCCGAGCGTGGCGCCGTCCTGTTCAGCGACGAGGTCTACCGCGGCCTCGAGCACGACGAGAGCACGCGGCTGCCGGCGGCGTGCGACCTCTACGAGCGTGCGCTGTCGCTGAACACCGTCTCCAAGTCCTATGGCCTGCCCGGGCTTCGCATCGGCTGGGTCGCCTGCCGGGACACCTCGCTGCTGGAGAAGCTGCGCGAGCTGAAGCTCTACACCACGATCTGCTCGAGCGCCCCGAGCGAACTGCTCGTCGCGCTCGCGCTGCGCCACTCCGAGCAGCTGATCGGCGAGGCCCGCGCGCTCGTGCTCGAGAACCTGCCGTCCCTCACGTCGTTCCTCGCCCGGCACACCGAGCTGCTCGAATGGGTCGCTCCGGCGGCTGGGCCGATCGGCTTCCCGCGTGTGCGTGACGAGCGCGACGTGCGCGCATGGTGCGAAGCCGTCGCCGCCGAGTCCGGGGTCCTGCTGCTGCCGGGCTACGTCTACGAGGAGCCTCGCCACGTGCGTATGGGCTACGGCCGCGCCGGCCTACCCGAAGCGCTCGAGCGCCTGGAGGCCCACATCGCGCGCGAAGCGCGCTAGGTTGGCCGGAAGGACGGCTCCGGGAACGTGTTCCGAAACATCCTCGTCGCGATCGACGGATCCCCCGACGCCGAACGGGCGCTCGGGCACGCGATAGACCTCGCCGGGTGCTCGGACGGGCGCCTCACGATCTTCG
>JASLHP010000328.1 GCA_030149625.1 Solirubrobacteraceae bacterium | reverse complement strand
GTGGGGCTATTTCCATTCGACCGTGCCGCTTTCGACTTCGCCCTGGATGCCGCCGGTGTAGGTCCCGGTCGAGTTTTCGCCGCCGCAGTCGCCGCCGGTTCCTTTGGAGTGGATTTTGGAGACGTTGGCCGCCGCCTTGATCTTCCCGCTCGAGTTCGTGTACGTGATGGCTTCGAGCGTCTGCGGTTCGATCAGCACTTCGCAACCGGCGCCTTCCGGCGAGATCGCGACCGTTTTTTCGAGCCTCGCAGATCCGTTCGCGTTGTATTCGAGATGCGCCGCCGTGATCGTGATTTCCATGCCGAAGCCGGCGCATTCGCTGAAGGTCAGCACTTCCTTGTGCGTGACCGTTTTCGTTTCGGTCATTTCGCCGGTCCCCGTGACGGAACCGCATTCGATCGTTCCAGCGCTCGTTTTGAAGATCTGCGTGTTCGTGCCTTTGCTTTTCGTTTTGCCAGTTTTGCTCGAGATGAATTCATGGCCGTTGGCAGAGACAGAGACGGCACTGACGCCGGCTATCAAGAACGCCGACAGCAGAACCGCCCAGAACAACGTTATGCGCTGCATGCTGTCTCACCGCTCCTTTGTCGATTGATGAACGGCCGTAGGTCGCCGAGCACGTCGGTCACAACGCTCTGGTGATCTATTGTCATTGGCAGGAATCTTTTGCTCTGCTAGCCATACGGTCCGTACTATCACAGAAGCCTACAGTTCTGTCAAGCGGAAGCTGACAACAGTTCGCAATCAGCATTTTGCACAGATTGTTTCTAACTTCGAGGGCCGATGTTTCTATCTCGAGGGCGCCGCGGCCGTCCCCTCGCGGGCGCCTTTGTCGAGCGCTCGCGCTGGGCGCGGGCGGCATCCGACGGCGCCGCCGCGAGCCACCAGTACGATGGGCCGATGCCCGACCGCTTGTACTTCACAAACTCAGACGAGGCCAACGCACTGATCGCGTCGGACGCGATGGCGCTGCTGATCGGCTTCGCACTCGACCAGCAGGTCACCGTGGAAAAGGCGTTCTCCGGGCCGCTCGCGCTACGCGAACGGCTGGGCACGCTCGACGCCGCGACGCTGGCCGGCGCCGATCTCGAGCCGCTGTTCCGCGAGAAGCCCGCCATCCACCGCTTCCCCGGCTCGATGGCCCAGCGCGTGCACGAGCTCGCCGTATACGTGCGCGACCGCTACGACGGCGACGCGGCGCGCGTCTGGAGCGACGCGACCGACGCGCAGAGCCTGCGCGAGAACCTCGCGGCGCTGCCGGGCTTCGGCGAGATGAAGGTCAAGTCGCTGGGCGCCGTGCTCGCCAAGCGCTACGGCGTCCCAGCAGCCGCCGAGCTGGTGCCGGCGCACCCCACGCTCGGCGACGTCGACTCGCCACAGGCGCTCAGCGACTACCAGGCCGCCAAGCGCATCCACAAGGCCGAGTGGTCGAAACTGAGGGCGCGCCGCTAGGCCACCGGCGGGGGCGTGCCTTCGGCGCTCGCGGCGAGCGCAACGTCCCAGGCGCACACCGCGCACGCATGGTTGAACGCCGAACGCAGGAACTCGAGCGCGCTCGCGTGCGGGTCGGCGCTGCTGGCGAGATCCTCCCAGTCGAGGACGTACTCGCCGAGCTCCGCCCGCCAGCGAGCCGCCGCCGGCGACAACGCCACATCCGCGAACCCCTCCGGCGCCGGGTGCGCATACGCGTAGAACGCGGGCCTGCCGTAGCGCGCGTCGCCCGGCCACCAGCCGAGCGCTACCTCCTGCGCGTCCATCGCGTTGCGCATGATGAAGTCCCGCGACGGCGGCTCCGCCGGCAGCCCCGAGAACAAGCTGACAGCCAGGTCGAACGAGCCCCACCACGCGTTGACCGGCGTCGAGCGACCGCGGTAGGGAGCGCGAAACGCGCCCAGCACGAGCGCGGCGCGCGTCGCGGCCGCGAAGTAGGCGCCCACGTGCTCGGCGTCGTAGCTGGCGTGCTCCTCGTCCTCGTCGAGCGCCACCGTCCACGGCACCTCCTGCGGGGTCGAGTTGATCGCGACGGGCCCGGCGAGGGCATCGACGGCCTCGAGCAGCTCGCGCGCGACCGCGCCCACCGAGCGATTGGGGCCCAGCGCGATCCGCCGCGAGCCCCCCGCGCTGTGCTCGACCAGCGCCTCGTGGCTGCGCAGGTCGAGCGCCGCCACGAACGCACCGGAGCCGTCGGGCGCCGGCAGCGGCGGCGTCTCCCAGCCGCGCGCGGTAAGGCGCAGCGCCGCGTGCTGCAGTTGCGGCTCGGGCGGCGCGATCGCGACCGCGAGCTTGCCCAGCACCTGCGTGTGGGCGTGCAGCGTGTCGCACGTCGCACTCCAGTCGTCGTAGGCCGGTAGCGCCGGCCAGCCGCGGGGCATCGACGCAGCGTAGCGACCCACGCCGGAGGCGCAGCCCGCGCGTCGCGCGGCAGCGCCGCCGTGCGTCGAGAGGCACCGTCGCCATTGCGATAAATAGGCTTTGCGCCGCGAGCTAAGCGACGAAGGCGCGAAGCGTGACTCCACGGCAGGGCAACTCCATGAGGGCGGGCGGCTGGCCGGTGATCGCGGCCTACGCGCTGGTCTGCGCGGCGACGCAGATCCTGTGGCTCACGTACGCGGCGATCACGACCGAGACCGCGAGGCGCTACGGCGTCTCGGTCAGCGCGGTCGGGTGGCTCGCGGAGATCTTCCCGCTGCTGTATGTCGTGCTCGCGATCCCGGCCGGGATTCTGCTCGATCGCTGGTTTCGCCCCACGCTGGCCGCCGGCGGTGCACTGGTCGCGCTCGGCGGCCTCGTGCGCCTCGGCGGCGAGACGTTCGCGTGGGCGATGGCCGGTCAGGCGCTCGTCGCAATCGCCCAGCCGGTCGTGCTCAGCGCCGTCAGCAAGCTCGCGGGCGTTTATCTGCCCGTGGATCGGCGCGCGGACGGCATCGCGCTCGGCTCCGCGGGCAACTTCGTGGGGATGCTGCTGGCGTTGCTGCTGGGGCCGACGCTCGGCGCCCACGGACAGCTCGAGCGACTGCTGATACTGGAGGCGGCGTTGGCCGTGCTCCCGGCGATCGCGCTCGTGTTCGTGCTGCGCCGCCCTGGGCACGAGAGCGACGAGCACGCCGCGATCGAGGGGAGCGCGGCGCGCGCGCTGTGGGCGCTGGCGCCGATGCGCACGCTGTGCGGCCTCGTGTTCCTCGGCTTCGGCATCTTCGTCGCGCTGGCCACGTGGCTGCAGACGCTGCTGGCGCCCGCACACGTCTCCGAAACCGCCGCCGGCGTGCTGCTCGTGGGGATGGTGATCGCGGGCATCCTCGGCTGCGCCGTGCTGCCGCCGCTGATCGCCCGCCGGCGCACCGAGCGCGGCTTCATGCGGGCCGTCGTGCTGGTCGCGTGCCTCGGCTGCGTCGTGCTCGGCGCGACGCCGTGGATCGGCGTGCGCGCGCTCGCGCTGGTTGCGATGGGCATCGTGCTGCTGCCGGCGCTACCCGTGATCCTGACCGCCGCCGAGCAGCTTGCGGGCGCGGCCGCGGGAACCGCGGGCGCGATCGTGTGGCTCGCCGGCAACCTCGGCGGACTGGCGGTGGCGCTGCTCGTGCAGATCCTCGTTCACCATCCGCTTGCCGCGTTCCTCGCGATGGGCGCCGTGTCGCTGCTCGGGCTGCC
>JASLHP010000319.1 GCA_030149625.1 Solirubrobacteraceae bacterium | reverse complement strand
ATGCCGCGCGGGAGCGCA
Organism: Solirubrobacteraceae bacterium; assembly: GCA_030149625.1. Next base: position 9,590 of record JASLHP010000319.1, on the reverse strand, counting down.
GCACCGTGCGGCAGCGCAGCACCGTGCGGCAGCGCAGCACCGTGCGGCAGCGCAGCACCGTGCAGGAGCGCGGCCCCGCGACGGCGGCGGAGCGTCGGCCCAAGTCGCGGCGCGCGAGAGCCCGGCGCGGCTCGATCGTGCTGATGTTCGCGGTGGGCCTGCTGATGCTCGCGGCGGTCGCGTACGCGACCACGCAGCTGGTGCAGACGGGCGCGCCCGTGGAGTCTGAAGAAAGCTTCAGCGCGAACGCCGGCGTCGGCGTCGCGATACCGATGACGGCCGGGCTGTTGGGCATCGCCGCGCCCGACCCCGCCGGCGGCCCGCCGTGGACGATGCGCGTGTACGACACGAGCCGCGGCCTCGGCTGCGCGCAGGTGGGACGGCTCGTCGGCGGGCGCATCGGCGTGCTCGGCATGGACGGCGCCTTCAACGACGACGGGCGCTTTCACCCGCTGCCCACGCAGGCCAGCCAGGCCGAAGGCAAGTGCGTGCTGCTCGACGCGCGGGGTCATGCGTTTCTCGGTGTCGCCACCTTCGGCGAGCCGGCGAGCGGGCTGCCGCGCGAGTGCCACCTGCTCGGCTCGCGCGCCGCGAGCGAACGCTGCGGGCGCAGCGATCCGCGCGACGTCTTCTACGGGCTGCTCGGGCCGGACGCGCGCAGCATCGTCTACACGGCCGAAGGCCGCACCCGTACGGTCTCGACAGTCGGCGAGGATGGCGCCTACCTGATCGTCGAGCGCGGGCCGGCGCGGCTCGCGCGGATCGGCGTCGAGTCGGGCGGCGTCGGCGCGCTGCCCGCCGGCGGCGGCTCGGTGAGCGGCCGTGGCGGCCTGCACCTGGATCTGCGCCAGCCGATCCGCAAGATCGTCTACACGCACGGACGCACCTGCTCGCTCACCAGACACGGCTTCCGCGACGGACACGGGCACGGCTGCCTGCCACCCGTCGGCTATGTCGCCCAGCGGATCCGTGTCCCCAGCGCGGCCGAGCTGGCCTCGCCGATCCACGTGCAGCCGATCCTCGGCCCGCCCGTTCCCGGCCACCCCGGCACCGACGAGCTCGAGTTGCTCGTGTCCTTCGTCGCGCACGCCGCGGTCACGAGCGCGCTGAGCGGCTATAGCGTGTTCGTCCAGGAGCCGGACAGCGGACGCTGCGCCGGGCGCAACGTCGGCGTCGGCAGCGGCGAGCCCCTGGCCCGAGACGTCAGCGCCGGCGAACGCGTCCAGGTCGCGGTACCGTCGATCCAGAGCGCGTCCAGCATGTTCCCGGGATGCCCGGGGATCGCGCACGGAACGGTCACGTACAGCGTTCCCTCCGACGAGCTGTCCTCGCTCGCGTCCTACGGGCCATTCGAGCTGGGCCGCACTCACACCGTCGTCGTCGGCCGGTTCACCTACGACAATCCCTGACCATCGGCGACTCCCGCGCGCGCGCTCGATCGGCGACTCCCGCGCGCGCTCGATCGGCGACTCCCGCGCGCGCGCTCGATCGGCGACTCCCGCGCGCGCTCGGCCGCGCGAATCCCAGCGCCGTTCGACGGCCGGCGGAACGGGGCCCCCGGCGATGCTCAGCCGCTCGACGCGAGCGCCGCGCCCAGCGTGCTCGCGTCGGGCAGGCTCGGGGTCAGCGCGACATTGAGCACGTGCCCGGTCGTGGCGTTGAAGACCACCGAGAGGTTGTCGCCGCTGGGCGCCTTCGCGCCAGGCGGCACGGGTGCGTAAGGCAACGCGAACCGGCCGTGCATGACGACCACATACACGCGGTCGGACAGCGCCGTGGCGGCGGCACTGCCCTTCGGGATCGTCGCGCCGTGCTCGACGGCGTGCATCGCGCCGGTCTCGCTCGTCGCGTAGACCTTCTCCGCCGCCGGAGTGGCTGCGCCGCCGTAGCGAGTCGCGAAGTCCCGGCCGTAGGCCAGAGCCGACGCCGCCGACAAGGGCGAGCTGACCGTCGCCGCCGTCGAGGAGTCGTCTTCGCCGCCCGGGTGAGCCTCGCGGCGCACGCCGCCCAGCGTGCACGGGTTGCCATTGGCCACGAAATAGGCTTCTTCGCTGCCCTGAAGCGAGATGCAGGTCACCTGTTTGGGGGGTTCCGGCTGTGTGATCGTGCCGTCGCTCCAGCCCTGATGTTTGACCCCCGTCGTCGGGTCCCACCATGACAGGCCGGCCAGATGGCCCCAGTTGGTGATGTTGTCGTTGGTCTCCTCCAGACCAGCCTGCACGATCGAGGAGGTCGTCGGCTCGCCGCCGTAGCCGACGAGGTCGTTGCCGGCCGTTATGTACCACGTGTTGCTCCCCACGTAGTGCTCGTCAACCGGGAAGTAGTTGTTGCCGCCCGGCCCGTTTTCGAAGTCGTTCTCGACATAGGAGCATGAGCACGATGTGGTTTTGGTCGCGGTGAAGTAGACGTAGCCCGGCGTCACTTTCCCAGGCTGGTTGGGTCCACCGATGTAGCCCGTGGTGGCGCCGCCCTCGACCCACGTGACTCCCCGCTGAAACTGCGACCAAGCCTCGTTCTGCATGCGATCGTATTTGTCTTCGGGCACGGTCGCGTAGCTCGTCTCGATCGACACGTTCAAGCCCGCGGTCGTGGCGGATTCCTGCGAGGCGATCGCGTAGCAGTGGACGGGCAGGCAAGGATCGCCGGCTTCCACTTTTTCGCGTTCGGCTTTTTCGCGTTCTCTTGCTTCGCGTTCGGCTTTTTCTTTGGCTTCGCGTTCCGCTTTTTCTTTCGCTTCGCGTTCGGCTTTTTCTTTGGCTTCCCGTTCGGCCTTTTCTTTGGCTTCGCGTTCCGCTTTTTCTTTGGCTTCGCGTTCGGCTTTTTCTTTCGCTTCGCGTTCCGCTTTTTCTTTGGCTTCGCGTTCCGCCATCGTTTCGTTCTGCGACGCTCGGTACTTGGTCTCGCCGTAGGCGCCTTTGTTGGTGCCTTCGAGGCCGACATAGCCGTGGCTGAACGTCGAGTCCGCCGCTTCGGCCTCGACCACGAGACCGGCTTCCGTGGTCCCGTACCAAGCCTGAACTTTGCCGCCGATCGCGGTCACACCGACGATGTTTTCCGAGGAGAAGCCTTTGAACGCGATTTCGTGCGATTCCGCGAGCAACGTCCTCGTACCGCTCACCCACTTTTCCAAAAGCAGCTTGAAGCCATAGCTCGTCCCCGTGCCAAGCACCTTCAACCGATAGCCGCTCTTCGACGAGCTCGCGCCCGCGGCATCGCACCACACGCCGACATAGTCTTTGAGGCTTTCCGCATACATGTGCACCGACACAGCCGGACCGTTGAATTCCCTGCCATTCCAATACGCCCCGCTGGCTTCGGATTCCGCGGCCCCCGCTTCGCCTTCACTCGGCGTCCAGCCAAACGTCGCACTGAACACACGCCCGATCGCTTTCGACCAACCAAGCTTCGACCACTTGCCACCATCCGACAACGGACTTTCCGCCGCCCGTTCAAACGTATCCAGCGATTCAGTCGCAGGAAAGCCCGAGGCGGAGGCGATCGCCGGCACGCACGTGGCGCCTGCGCCTACGAGGATCGTGAGCGCGATCGCCAAGATCCACGCGCGACCACGATTACCGGATGCCATCGAAGCCCGCCGTGCGCGGAGCGACGCTCGCGCGGTCGATTCGCCGTCATACCCAGAGTCGAGCACGTTGCACCTCCGTGGTGGCTTCGAGGTCATCCGACTGCTCGACGCTAAGGCAATCCGCCGCGTGCTGTCAATGGCTTGCACGATGCGAATGACCGCAACATGCACGAAATTTGTTCCGTTTTGTCCATCGGAAATTGAGGCTGACTCTCAGAAGACGATCGTGCGGCCGTCGTGCACGAGCACGCGGTCGTCGAGCTCGCTGCGCACCGCGCGCGCGAGCACCATGCGCTCGAGATCGCGGCCGACGCGCTCGAGGTCGGACACCGTGTATCGGTGTCCGACGCGCTGCACGTCCTGCTCGATGATCGGCCCCTCGTCCAGCTCCTCTGTCACATAGTGGGCGGTCGCGCCGATCAGCTTGACACCGCGCTCGTGGGCGTGGCGGTATGGCTCGGCGCCAGCGAACGCGGGCAGGAACGAGTGATGGATGTTGATGACCGGGCAGCCGACCGCGGCCAGGAACTCGCCTGTGAGGATCTGCATGTAGCGCGCGAGCACGAGCAGCTCGGCGCGGCCCGCCAGCTCGTCCAGCGCTCGCTGCTCGGCTTGCGGCTTGGTCTCTTTGGCGACGGGGATGTGCACGAACGAGACGCCCAGCGCCTCGACCTCCGCGCGCAGGCTCTCGTGATTGGAGATCACGCAGACGACGTCCATGTCCAGCTCGCCGCGGCGGTTGCGCCACAGCAGGTCGAGCAGGCAGTGGCCCTCACGCGAGGCCATCAGCGCGACGCGGCGGCGCGCGCTGGCGTAGGCGATCCGCCACCGCATCGCGAAGCGCTCCGCGAGCGTGCCGAATGCCGCCTCGAACGCGTCTCGATCGGACTCGATCGCCGGCAGGTAGAAAGCGGAGCGCATGAAGAACGTACCCTGCTGCGGATGAGTCGAGTATTGGTCTGAGCTGACGATGTTGGCTCCCTGCTCGAACAGGAAGCGCGACACCGCCGCCACGATCCCCGGTCCGTCGGGGCAGGAGATCAACAGGCGCGCCGTGTGGTCGGCGCCCCGCGCGGTGTGCGAGCCGAGATAGGCCATCGGAGTGCTGAGCGCCGCCGAGGCCTCGCTACCTCGCCGCCGCCCGCGGGGGCCGTGGCGCACGCGACATCAGCCGCAGCGGTGGACTGCCACCGACGCGCAGCTCGCGCGTGACCCTGAAGCCGAGACGTTCGTAGAGCGCCGCGCTGCGCTCGCTCGATGCCTCCAGATACGCCGGCAGCCCGTCGCGATCGCAGCGATCGAGCGTCGGGCCGAGCAGTGCGCTGCCAAGGCCCTGCCCCTGCCTGCTCGGCAGCACGCCGACGTCGCGCACGTAGTAGTGCGCTTGGCGCAGGTGGCACCACTCGATCGCCGCTCCCACCCTGGCGGCTCGCACCACGCGGGCACGGAAGGCGCTGCCCTCGAGCAAGGTCACGCGAGTCGGCGCGCGCCATGCGCGCGGCGGCAGCGTGAGCGCCGCGCCGGCGAGATCCGTGGTCGTCCACACGCGACCGCGCGGCAGCGCATAGTGGCGCAGCTCGATCGCGAAGTAGCGCTTCAGCTGCGCTCGCCTCCTATCGTCGTTCGGCATCAGCCAGCTGAGCACCGGGTCCTCGAAGAACGCGTCGGCGAGCACTGCCCGCAGATGCGCGACGTCGGCCGCGCTCGCGCGGCGAAGGCTGCCGGCGGGTGGCAGCTGCGACGGAGCGTGACGGTCCGCGATCTGCGCGCCCTCGCCCGATGGCATACCGGGCACTATCGCAGGTGGTGCGCGCTTCGCAGGTGGTGCTGGCCGCGCGAAACGGGCGTCGCCGGCCGCTCATAGCCGCGGGCGGAGGTCGCGCCGAGGAACCGCGCCGCACCTCCGTCCCTTCGGGAGATGCGGCGCGGCGAGGCGTCAGCTCAACCGAGGCTGTTCGCTTTCGTCAACCGAGGCTGTTCGCCTTCAGGAACTGCGCGGCGACCGCTTCGGGCGACTGCTTGTCGATGCTGACGGCCTTGTTCATCTGCTGGATCGCGGGGATCGTCAGCAGCGCCGAGACCTTGTTGAGCGTTTCGGCGAATGCCGGGCCCTCGGCGCTCAGCACGCTCTGCTTGACGACCGGCGCGACGTTCTGGAAGCCGAACACGTGCTTCGGGTCGGCGAGGATCTTGAACTTGCCTCCCAGCAGCTGACCGTCGGTGGAGAAGACGTCCTGGACGTCGACCTGTTTGCTTTCGAGCGCCTTGTACGACAGTTCGATCGAGATCGGCTTGAACGTCGGCTTGACGCCATATTCCTGCTCGAGCCCCTTCAGCCCCTCGAAGCGCGTCGCGAATTCGGGCGCCGCGCCGAGGATCGCCTTCGTGCCGAGCGGCTTCAGGTCGGCGACGCTCGTCAGTTTGTTCGCAGCCGCGTAGGCCGGCAGCGTCGCGAGCGCGTCGGAGTCGTAGAACGGCGTGTAGTCGAGCAGCGTGAAGCCTTTGGGTTCGAGGAACGCCTTCGCCTGGCTGTACGCGGCGGCGGCGCTCGTCGGCAGCTTCGTCTGTTCGGCGATCGCCGAGAGCAACGTGCCGGTGTACTCCGGGTACATGTCGATCTGCCCGGACGTGAGCGCCTTGAAGATGATCTCCGAGGAGCCGATTTCCGACTTCAGGTCGATCGTGTAGCCCTGTGCTTTGAGCGCCTGCGCATAGAGCTGGCCGAGGATGTTCTCCTCGGCGAAGTTCTTGTCGCCGATCGTCACCGCGGGCTTGCCAGCGCCGGGTCCGCTGGATGCGGCCGTCGAGCTCGTGCTGCTCGTCGCGGGCGTGCTCGAGCTGTTCGACGACGAGCCGCCGCACGCGGCCAGTCCGACGATCAGCGTGCCCGCCGCGAACAACGTCGCGACGCTGCGAGCGACCGACCCGCTCCAAAGCCCTTCCGGCATTAGCCGACTCCTCATCTGCAGCCTCCTGGTTGGTTTTGTCTCCATATTTATAACTTATTCGATCAGAATTGCTAGGAATGGGCCCGCGCGCGGCAGTGGCTAGGTCAGGCCTGGCGCCGGCGCGCCGGGCGCGATCCGCGCCTGTGCTTCTACGCGCAGACCCCGCGGCGTAACCGCCTGCTGCACGAGCGCGAGCGCGCCGTCCACGAGCAGCGCGAGCAGGGCGACGCAGATCGCCGCGCCGAGCACGCCGTAGAAGTGGTAGCTCGTCTCGTTCGCGATCGGGTCGCCGAGCGTGCCGCTGAAGCCGGCGAGCGAGGCGATCGTCGTCGTCGAGATGACGAACACGGACGCGGTGCGCAGACCGGCGAAGATCAACGGCAGCGCGAGCGGCAGCTCGACGCGCGTGAGTATCTCGCGCTCGGACATGCCCATTCCGCGCGCCGCGTCGACGAGCTCGGGGTCGACGCCATCGACGCCGAGGTAGGAGTTCGTCACGATCGGCGGCACCGCGAGGATCACGAGCGCGAGCTCGACCACCGTCAGGCCGAGCCCGAGGAACGCGTCGCCGATCGCGAGCACCGCGAGGCTCGGCAGCGCGCGACCGATGTTGCCGAGGTTGATCGCGAAGAACGAGCCACGATGGACGTGGCCGAGCCAGATCCCCAGCGGCACAGCGATCAGCGCGGAGATCGCGACGCCGATCGCCCCTACCTTGAGCGTCTGGAGCGCGAGATGCGTCAACGTCGGCAACCCCGGCGTGCCCGGGATCGAGCCGTTGCGGCCGATGAATTCGAACGCTTCGACGAACGCGTGCATCTAGCTTGCTCTCGCTCGCGTCCAGGGCGTGAGCAGCCGCTGCGCGAGCACGAGCAGCGCGTCGGCCGCGAGCGCGAGCAGCACGGCGAGGCCGCCGGCGGCGATCAGCTCTGTCTTGAACGGTCCCTCGCCGAGCGCCGCGTGAATCGGCACGCCGAGACCGCGCGGGTAGATCGTGTAGACGATCGTCGCGAGCGCGATGATCGTCACGACGGCGATCCGCAGGCCGGCGACGATCGCCGGCAGCGCGAGCGGCAGCTCGACGCGCAGCAGCGCCTGGCGACGCGTCATGCCCATCCCTTCGGCCGCGTCGAGCACCTCGCGCGGAACCTCGCGCAGGCCGGTCAGAATGTTGCGAAAGAGAATCAAGAGCGTGTAGGAGACGAGCGCGATCTCGGCGGCGAAGATGTTCAAGCCGACCGGCGCGACGAGCAGCTCGAACAGCGCGAGCGACGGGATCGTGTAGAGGAACGTCGCGATCAGCAACGTCGGCCGCTCGAGGACGCGATAGCGGTGCGCGGCGAGCGCGAGCGCCATCGCGACGCAGAAGCCGATCGCGACCGCGATCGCGGTCAGCACGATGTGCTGGCGCAGCGCCGGCCAGAGCACGCTCGACCAGTTCTTGGCGACCCACTCGCCGCAGAAGAAGTGATTTCCCACGACGCACTTCGAGCTGTGCGCGCCGAAGTCCGGGATCACCGGCGCGCTCGCGGCGAGCAGCGTCGCGGTGGCGCTCACGCGGCGGTCTCCCGCGCGCCGCGCGAGTCGCGCCGGCCGTCGGCGGCCTCGTCGGCGAGCAGCTGCTCGATCAGCGCGAGCGTCAACAGCCCCTCGACGCGATCTTCGTCGTCGACGACCGTCAGCGGCGCGCCGTTGGCGGTGATGATCATCGACAGCGCATCGCGCACGCTCGTTCGCGCCGATGCGCGCAGCGCGCCCGGCTTCGTCCCGTTCGGCTCCTGCAGCTTCATCTCGGCGAGCGTCGTCAGCGACAGGCGCTTGATGCCGCGGTCGGCGCCGACGAACCTCGCGACGAACTCGTCGGCCGGGTGCGTGAGGATCTCGCGCGGCGTGTCGTACTGCGCGAGCTCGCCGCCCTCACGCAGAATCGCGATGCGATCGCCCATCTTGATCGCCTCGTCGATGTCGTGCGTGACGAACACGATCGTCTTGCGCACCTTGCGCTGCAGCGCGAGAAACTCGTCCTGGAGCCGCGCGCGGTTGATGGGATCGATCGCGCCGAACGGCTCGTCCATCAGCATCAGCGGCGGATCCGCGGCGAGCGCGCGCGCGACGCCGACGCGCTGGCGCTGTCCGCCGGAGAGCTGTGCCGGGTAGCGCTCGCCGATGCCCTCGCCGTCGAGGCCGATCAGCTCCAGCAGCTCGCGCACGCGCGCGCCGATGCGCTGCTTCGGCCAGCCGAGCAGGCCGGGCACGGTCGCGATGTTCTCGGCGACCGTCTGGTGCGGGAACAGGCCGATCTGCTGGATCACATAACCGATCTCCCTGCGCAGCTCGCGCGCGTCGCGGCTCAGCACGCTGTGGCCGCCGAGCAGGATCTCGCCGCCGCTGATCGGGATCATCCGATTGATCAGGCGCATCGCCGTCGTCTTGCCCGACCCCGACGGGCCGACGAGCACGCACACCTCACCGGCCGGAACGGTGAACGAGAGCTCGGCGATCGCCGGCTTGCGCTGACCCTGGTACTGCTTGCTGACGTGCCGCAGCTCGAGCTCGGCCGCCTTCGACTCCTGTTCGCCTGGCCTCGCGAACGCTTGCGGCCCCTCGTGTTGGGCGGTGTCAGCGGTCTTCAAAAGAGAATCCCAAGCGGGAGACCGCCTATCTTAGCCAAGCCGGGCCGCGGCTCACTTACCTTCCACTGAGAACGCGTAGAACTTGTGGCTGGCAGTCCACTGTGGCAGCCCAAAGCGTCCATAGCCGGAGCCCCAGTAGACGACGCCGCCCACGATCGCCGGCCCCGCGACGACCGAGCCTTCCGCCTGGAAGCTCCACAGCGTCTTGCCGGTGGCGGCTTCCAGGGCGAACATGTTGCTTTCGTCGGGGCCCGAGGCCATGCTGCCGACGAACACGACGCCGTCGGCGGCGCTCGGCGGCGCAAGCGCCGCCGCATCCCCGGGCGTCGCCACCTGCCAGTCGAAGGCGCCGGTGCTCGGGTCGAGCGCGGCCCACGATCCACCGTCGGCGCTTTCGCCGTCGGCGAGCTCGTATTCGATGGC
>JASLHP010000163.1 GCA_030149625.1 Solirubrobacteraceae bacterium | reverse complement strand
GGATTCTCTAATTGCGCGCCTTATCTTAGTGCCATTCAGGCCTCACCCGAACTTCAGGGCAGGACCACAAATCCAAACTTCTCGAACTCGGCTTTGGCCTCCGCGCCTCTGCGCAGGTGCTCCGCCTGCGCAGTCATAACGCGAACGTGCATCGCGGCGTATACGCGCTGGCTCAGGAGGCGGACGCGGCGTACGACGAGGCGCGCGCGCGAGTGGCGGCGTTCGTGGGCGGAGCGCCGCGCACGACGATCTTCACGAAGAACGCGACTGAGGCGATCAACCTCGTGGCGTACTCGTGGGGCCGCGCGAACGTGAACGCGGGCGACGCGGTGTTGATCACGCAGATGGAGCACCACGCGAACCTCGTGCCGTGGCAGGTGCTGTGCCGCGAGCGCGACGCCGAGCTTCGCTACCTGGAGGTGGACGCGCGGGGAGAGCTTTCGCTCGAGCAGCTTGACGCGGAGCTGGCGCGCGGCGACGTGCGCCTGGTGGCGTTCGCGCACGTGTCGAACGTGCTCGGCACGATCAACCCGGTCGCGGAGATCGTGGCGCGTGTGCGCGCCGCGGGCGCCGTGTCGCTGATCGACGGCGCGCAGGCGGTGCCGCAGCTGCCGGTGGATCTGAAGGAGATCGGCGCGGACTTCTACGCGTGGACGGGACACAAGGCGCTGGGACCGACGGGGATCGGCGTGCTGCATGGGCGTGCGGAGCTGCTCGAGGCGATGGAGCCGTTCCTGACGGGCGGCGACATGATCGCGTCGGTCGATTTTCAGGAGACGACGTGGAACGAGCTGCCGTACAAGTTCGAGGCGGGCACGCCGCCGGTCGCCGAGGCGGTCGGCCTGGGCGCGGCGGTCGACTACCTGTCGGCTCTCGGGATGGAGCGCGTGCGCGAGCACGAGCGCACGCTGACCGCCTACATGCTGGAGCGCCTGAGCGAGGTTCCGGGCCTGCGCGTGGTGGGTCCCCCGGGCGCGGATGCGCGTGGCGGCCTCGCGTCGTTCACGATCGAGGGCATCCACCCCCACGACGTCGCCGAGCTGGCCGACCGTGGCGGCGTGTGCATCCGTGCCGGCCACCACTGCGCGCAGCCGCTGATGCGCTGCCTGGGCGTGGGCGCGACGGCTCGTGCGAGCGTGGGCGTCTACAACGAGCGCGCGGACATCGACGCGCTGATCGACGCACTGCGGGCCGGCCGTGAGGTGTTCGGGCTGTGAGCCGGCGGACAGCAGGATCGTGCTCGGAAAGCCCGCGCATGGCGATCGCTCTGCGCCCCTCGCAAAGCGCGAGGTAGTCCGATGGACGATCTGTACCGCGACTACATCCTCGACCACTACAAGCAGCCGCGCAATTTCGGCGAGCTGGATCCCCACGATCTGGAGGCACTGGAGCACAACCCGCTGTGCGGCGACGAGCTGGGCGTGCACATCCGCGTGGCTGGCGACCGCATCGAGGACATCCGCTTCCATGGCCACGGTTGCGCGATCTCGCAGGCGTCGGCGTCGATCGCCTCGGAGGAGCTGAAGGGCATGACGCTCGAGGAGGTCGGCGAGCTGGGCGCCGATTGGATGATCGAGCTGCTCGGCATCCCCGTGTCGGCGACGCGGCGCAAGTGCGCATTGCTGAACCTGAAGGTCGTGCGCGGCGCGGTCACGGGGGACAACGCCTGGCCGGCCTGAGCGCTGGCCCGCCTGGCGCTGGCCCGCCGCCGCCGCGGCTCACGCGGCTGAGCCTTTGGCTCGCTGGGTCACACGACCATCAGGGTCAAGCGCGAAGCCGTGCAGGCCAAAGCGCGTCTCGAGCAGCTGTGGGATCTCCTCGCGCGTGACGCGCGTGACGTCGGCGCCGGCGGGTGTCTGCTCGGTGATCGCGAGCCCCCGACTCCCATCCCTGAGGTCGATCCGCGTGCCGTCCGGGCGCTGTGTGCTGACCGTCAGACCGGTCACGAACGGCGAGTTGGGATGCGCGGAGGTGAACCAGTTGGCCACCTCGATGTCGGCCGCCGGCACAGGCTGCGGGATGAAGCCATAGACGTCCACCCACTCCGATCCGCTTTCGGTCTGCAGGACGTGCTCGAAGCCGTCCTCGACGATGCGGAACCGCCAGCCGCACAGCTCGTGCACGGCGCCGGGGCCGAACGGCAGCGGCTCGGGCAGCGTGCCGAGCCCGAACCCGACGTCGGCGAGCCAGTGCTTGCGATCCGCTTCGACGCGCAGCACGAGGTGGGTGCGCGGACGCACGACGCCGGGCAGAGTCCCGAGTTTGACGCGCGCGAGCAGCGGCTCGACGCGCGCGCCGAGCGCCTCCAGCGCGCTCTTCAGAAGCAGATTCTGCTCAAAGCAGTAGCCGCCGCGGCGCTCACCGACGAGCTTGCGCTGAATGTCCTCCAGCGCAAGCGACACCGGCAGGCCGCCGTGCGGGTCGAGGTTCTCGAACGGGATCGACGTGACGTGCGCGCGGTGCAACTCCGCGAGACCTGGACGCCCGCTGAGGCCGACTCGCTCGACATACGCGTCCAAGTCGAACACGCCGGCAATCTAGCAACGCGAACGGGCGCGGACGGCGCGGCTGCTCCCCCTTCCGCCGCCACTGCCCGCGCCAGCGGCGAGTCGCGCGACAGGCTCGATACAATTCCTACTCCGGAGCACAGGATTCGCAAGCGACTGCCAGCGAGGAGCCTCATGGCCACGATTGACCGCACGAAGATCGACAAGCCCAGCCCGATAGTCGAGGATGAGCAGGGTCAGCTGCGCGCGCGCCAGGGCATCTCGCGCGAGGTCGTGACGGAGCTGTCGAAGATCAAGGGCGAGCCCGATTGGATGGCCGACAAACGCCTGAAATCGCTGGAGATCTTCGAACGCAAGCCGATCCCGACGTGGGGGCCGGACCTGGGCGGGCTGAAGCTCGACGAGCTCGTGCTGTACTCGCCGCCGACCGCCGGTCGCTTCAACAGCTGGGACGACGTACCGGCGGAGATGAAGCAGACCTACGAGGACCTCGGCATCCCGCAGGCCGAGCGCGAACACCTCGCCGGCGTGGTCGGCGTGTGGCGCCAAGAGCCGGTGTACGAGGGGCTCAAGGAGGAGTACGCCAAGCAGGGCATCCTGTTCTGCTCGATGGACACGGCGATCAACGAGTACCCGGAGCTCGTGCAGAAATACTTCATGACCAAATGCGTGCCCGCGCAGGACAACAAGTTCTCGGCGCTGCACGGCGCGGTCTGGTCGGGCGGCGCCTTCTGCTACGTCCCCAAGGGCGTCAAGTGCGACCTGCCGCTGCAGTCCTACTTCCGCATGGAGGGCGCCGGCGAGGGAACGTTCGAGCACACGCTGATCGTCGCCGACGAGGGCTCTGAGGTGAACTACATCGAGGGCTGCACGGCGCAGACGTACAGCGTCAACTCGATGCACTCGGCGGTCGTCGAGATCTTCGTCCACGAGGGCGCGAAGGCGCGCTACACGACCGTGCA
>JASLHP010000438.1 GCA_030149625.1 Solirubrobacteraceae bacterium | reverse complement strand
CCCAGTCGACGGGCCGACCCAGCTCGCGCAGGCGGCGGGCGACTGGGCCTATGAGATCACCTTCTCCGCGCTGATCGGCGGGGTGGTGGGCGCGCGCGTCTACTACCTGATCCAGAACGCCTCGAAACTGCACGGCTCCGTGATCGGCAACATCTTCTCGGGCTCCGGACTGGTCTGGTACGGGGGCGCGATCGGCGGTGCGATCGGGGTGATCGGCTGGATGCGCTGGCGCCACGTGCTGGAACTGCGGATGCTCGACATGTGCGCGACCGCGCTCGCCCTCGGCTACGCGATCGGCCGCATCGGCTGTCAGGTCTCCGGCGACGGCGACTACGGCATCCGCTCGACGCTGCCGACGTCGATGGGCTATCCGCACGGCACCGTGCCGACGCCGCCCGGGGTGACCGTGCTGCCGACGCCGATCTACGAGACGGTTCTGATGTGCCTGCTGGCGTGGGGCCTGTGGCAGCTGCGAGACCGCGTCCGCCCAGGCGTCGTGTTCGCGCTGTACCTGATCGGATCGGGCTTCGAGCGCTTCATGATCGAGTTCATCCGGCGCAACAACGAGGTCGTGCTCGGGCTCACCGCGCCGCAGATCGAGAGCCTGATCGCGATTGCCGCCGGGCTGATCTGGCTGGGGGTCCTGCTCAACCGGGGCGGCTGGGAGTACCTGCGCGCGCCGGACGCCCCGCGCCGGCGCCCGGCCGAGCGCGCCGTCACGGCCTGACGCGAGCCGTCAGGCGATAATCACCGCCTCATGGCTACGGGCACGACCCTCTCACCGGCCTTTCCGCTGGGCAGCCGACTGAACGAGCGCGGCGTGCTCGAGGTGGGCGGCTGCGACGCGCTCGAGCTCGCGCGCGAGTTCGGAACGCCCGCCTACGTCGTCGCCGAAGAGGACCTGCGCGCGCGTGCGCGCGCCTTCGTCGGAGCCGCGCGCGAGCTGCACCCCGACATGCACGTCGTGTTCGCGTCCAAGGCCTTCCCCTGCACGGCCGTCCTGTCGCTGTTCGCATCCGAGGGCCTGTGGTGCGACGCCGCCTCCGGCGGGGAGCTCCACCTGGCGCTGAGCGCGGGCTTCGCGCCGGAGCGGATCGTGCTCCACGGCAACGCGAAGTCGGAGGCCGAGCTGAGGATGGCGATGCGGCACCGCGTCGGCCTGATCGTGATCGACAACTTCGATGAGATCGAGCGCCTTGGCGAGCTGATCGCCGACGGCGCGCTCGGCGACCGCGAGGGCGGCCAGCCGGTGCTGATCCGCGTCACGCCGGACGTGCGCGGCGACACCCACGAGGCGATCTCCACGGGCCAGGCCGACTCGAAGTTCGGTTTCTCGACGGCCGTGGCACGCGAGGCGATCGAGCGCGTGCGCTCGGTTCCCGGCCTCGCGCTTGGAGGCCTGCACGCGCACATCGGCTCGCAGCTGCTCGACCTGGAGCCGTTCCGCCGCGCCTGCGCGGAGCTGGCGGCGCTGGGGGAGGGCTTCCCCGTCTTGGACGTCGGCGGCGGCCTGGGGGCCACCTACCTCGAGGGACAGGCGGCGCCGCCATCCGCTGAGGAGTATCTGGGCGTGATCGCGAGCGAGCTCGGCGGACGGCCACGACGGCTGCTGGTCGAGCCGGGACGCTCTCTGACCGCCAACGCCGGGGTAACGCTCTACACCGTCGAGAGCGTCAAGGAGAACGTCTCGCGCTGGGTCGCGGTGGACGGAGGCATGTCCGACAACCTGCGTCCCATGCTCTACGGCGCGCCCTACGAAGCCCATGTGGTCGACCGTTTCGGCGGCAGCACCGAGTGCGTGCTGGCGGGCAAGCACTGCGAGTCCGGCGACGTGATCGCGCGCGGCGTGCTGCTCGACGACCCGCGCCGCGGCGATGTGATCGTCACGCCGGCGACGGGCGCCTACGGCTACGCGATGGCGAACAACTACAACGGCGTTCCGCGCCCGCCGGTGATCTTCTGCGCCGGCGGCGAGGCCCGTGTGGTGGTACGCCGCGAGAGCTTCGAGGACCTCACCGGGCGGGACCAGGACTCTCTGCCGCGGCCCGGGGGTGTCTGAGATGGCCGCCCCCGAGTTCAAGGTCGGGCTGCTCGGCCACGGCACCGTCGGCGGTGCGTTCGCGACGCTGCTCTCCGAGCGCGCCGACGAGATCGAGCGTTTCAACGGCGTGCGCCCGGTGCTCGGCGGCGTCCTGACGCGCTCGCGCGGCAGCTACGAGGAGATCCTCGAGGGCTCGGATCTGCTCGTGGAGGTGATGGGCGGGCTCGAACCGGCGCGCGAGTACCTGCTGCGGGCGATGCGCGCCGGCAAGAGCGTCGTGACCGCGAACAAGCAGCTCCTCTCCCATCACGGCGAGGAGCTGTACGAGACCGCGCGCGAACACGAGGTGATGCTGCGTTTCGAGGCGGCCGTCGGCGGGGTCGTGCCGATCGTGCGCACGCTCGAGGAATCGCTCTCGGCGACGCCGATCGAGCGCATCCACGGGATCGTGAACGGCACGACCAACTACATCCTGACCGAGATGAGCGGCGGCGCCAGCTACGCGGAGGCACTCGCCGAGGCGCAGCGCAGCGGCTACGCCGAGGCGGACCCGACCGACGACGTCACGGGCCGCGACGCGGCCGCGAAGATGGCGATCCTCGCGCGGCTCGCGTTCGGCACGCCGGTCCATCTCGACGAGGTCCGCTTCGAGGGCATCGAGCACATCAAGAGCGACGACCTCGAGTACGCGCGCGATCTCGACCTCTCGCTGAAGCTCGTCGGCAGCGCCGAGCGCCGTCAGGGCGGCCTGTCGGTCAGCGTCTATCCGACCTTCCTGTATCCGGGGCACCCGCTGGCCGCGATCTCCGGCTCCTTCAACGCCGTCACGGTCGAGTCCGAGACGATCACCGAGATCACGCTCTCCGGGCCGGGCGCCGGCGGGCGCCAGACGGCCAGCGCGGTCCTCGGCGATGTGGTGAGCGTGATGACGGGCGGCGCGCGCCCGCCGGCGCCGCCGCTCGCGCTGGAGCTGATCGAGGACGTCGAAAGCGCCTTCTACCTGCACCTCGACGTCGAAGACCGGCCGGGGGTGCTTGCGACCGTGACGCAGGTGCTGGGGGAGCAGCTCGTGTCGATCAAGTCGGTCGTTCAGCGCGGCCTCGGCGAGCACGCGAGGCTCGTGATGGTCACCCATCCCGTGCTCGAGTCGGCCCTGCGCGCCGCGGTGGAGCGGCTCGGCGCCTTCGACTTCATACGCTCTTCCCCGCGGACGATCCGCGTGATCGAAGAGGAGTTCATGTGAGCCACCAGTACACACCCGTCCCGCTGCCCCGGATCCAAGGGGGCGCTCCGACCGGCACGCACGTGCCGCTGATCGAGCGCTACCTCGACCGGCTGCCGTTCGAGCCGGGCGACAAGCTCGTCTCACTGCAGGAGGGCTCCACGCCGCTGCTGCAGGCGCCGGTGATCTCGGAGATGGTCGGGGCCGAGGTGCGCCTGAAGCTCGAGGGGGGCAACGCCACCGGCTCGTTCAAGGACCGTGGCATGACGTGTGCGCTTTCGGCGGCGATCCGGGACGGGGCGAAGGCGGTGATCTGCGCTTCCACGGGCAACACCGCCGCGAGCGCCGCGGCGTACGCGGCACGCGCCGGCATCACCTGTGCGGTGATCGTGCCCGAGGGCAAGATCGCCCAGGGGAAGATGGCCCAGACGCTGATGCACGGCGCCCGCGTGATCTCGTTGCAGGGCAACTTCGACGAGGCGCTGAAGCTCGTTCGACAGCTCACCGACGCGCATCCCATCGTGCTCGTGAACTCGATCAACGAGTACCGCATCGAAG
>JASLHP010000434.1 GCA_030149625.1 Solirubrobacteraceae bacterium | reverse complement strand
GCCTGTCGAAGGTCCATCCGCCGGACAAAACGGTGCTGGACAACGTCACGCTCGCGTTCTATCCGGGCGCGACGATCGGCGTGCTCGGATACAACGGTGCCGGCAAGTCCTCGCTCTTGCGGATCATGGCGGGCGTCGATCAGGAGTACCGCGGCGAGGCCGCGCTCGCTCCGGGGGCAAGCGTGGGCATGCTCGAGCAGGAGCCGCGGCTGGACGAGACCAAGGACGTCAAGGGCAACGTCGAGGACGGCGTCGCCGAGACGAAGGCGTTGCTCGACCGCTTCAACGAGCTGGCCGCCAACTACTCCGATGAGACGGCGGACGAGTTCGGCCGGATCCAGGCCAAGATCGAAGCGGCCGACGCGTGGAACCTCGACACGCAGCTCGAATACGCGATGGACGCGCTGCGCCTACCGCCACCCGACGCCGACGTCAGCACGCTCTCCGGCGGCGAGCGCCGTCGCGTGGCGCTCTGCCGCCTGCTGCTGCGCGCGCCCGACCTGCTGTTGCTGGACGAGCCCACCAACCACCTCGACGCGGAGTCGGTCGCGTGGCTCGAGCAGCATCTCGCTGAATACAAAGGCGCGATCGTCGCGGTCACGCACGATCGCTACTTCCTCGACAACGTCGCCGGCTGGATCCTCGAGCTCGACCGTGGCAAGGGCATCCCGTATCAGGGCAACTATTCGAGCTGGCTCGAGCAGAAGCAGGCGCGCATGGCCCAGGAAGAGCGCGCCGAGAAGGGCCGCCAGCGCACGATCGCGGCGGAGCTCGAGTGGGTGCGTACGAACCCGAAGGGCAAACGCACGAAGTCCAAGGCGCGCCTGGCGCGCTACGAGGAGCTGATCTCCGAAGAGGCCAACGTCAAGCTCGACGAGGTGCAGATCCACATCCCGCCCGGGCCGCGCCTCGGCGAGAAGGTGCTGACGGCGACCGATGTCTGCAAGGGCTTCGGCGAGCGCCTCTTGATCGAGTCGCTGTCCTTCGACCTGCCGCGCGCGGGCATCGTCGGCGTGATCGGCGCCAACGGCGCGGGCAAGACGACGCTGTTCAGGATGATCACCGGCGCGGAGACCCCCGACAGCGGCACTTTGCGGCTCGGAGACACCGTGCAGCTCGCCTACGTCGACCAGTCGCGCGACTCGCTCGATCCCGAGAGGACGGTGTGGGAGGAGATCTCCGAAGGCTACGAGCACATCAAGGTCGGCGAGCGTGAGGTCAACTCGCGTCAGTACACCGCCGGCTTCAACTTCAAGGGCAGCTCGCAGCAGGCGCGCATCGGCAAGCTCTCGGGCGGCGAGCGCAACCGCGTGCATCTCGCCAAGCTGTTGCGCAGCGGCGGCAACCTGCTGCTGCTCGACGAGCCCACGAACGACCTCGACGTGGACACGCTGCGCGCGCTCGAGAACGCGCTGCTGGCCTTTCCCGGCTGCGCGATCGTGATCTCCCACGACCGCTGGTTCCTGGACCGCGTCGCGACCCACGTGCTGGCGTTCGAGGGCGACTCGCAGGTGACGTGGTTCGAGGGCAACTTCGAGGCATACGAGGAGCACCGTCACGCCACGCTCGGCGCCGCCGCCGATCGCCCGCACCGCATCACCTACAAGCGACTCGTACGTGGCTGAGCCCTCCGCCGGCAGCGCCTCGCTCGGCGCGAGCCGCCCGCCGATCGCCGCCGAGCATCTCGGCGCGGCGCTCACCAAGTTCGACCGCGACACCGCGGTGTGGCGCACTTCGGAGGACACCGGCGAGCAAGGCGACGGCGCGGCGAAGGACGCGACGAGCGCTCGGCGGATCGCGTTCGGAGCCGAGGTCGCACCCGACTGGCGCGCCGGGCGCGGCCCGCATGGCGGCTATCTCGCGGCGATGCTGATGCGCGCGCTGGTCGAGACCGTCGCCGACGACACGCGCGCGCCGCGCTCGCTGACGATCCACTACGCGCGCGCGCCGCAGCCGGGAGCGGTCGAGATCCGCACCGTGATCGAGCGTCAGGGACGCTCGCTGAGCACGCTCTCGGCACGCATGCGGCAGGACGGAGAGCTGATCGCGATCGCCTTGGCGGCGTTCTCGGCGCCTTGGGGCGGGCCCGAGGTCTCCGACGTGCGGATGCCGGAGGTCGAGCCGCCTGACGCGACACGCGAGGGCGTCAAGCTGATCGAGCGCGGCGGCCCCGAGTTCGCTCGCCACATCGTGCTGCAGCCGCGCATGCAGGGCCGTGTGTTCGCCGACGGCGAGCAGCAGATGCGCATCCGCGGCTGGATCGGGCTCGCCGAGCCGCGGCCGATCGACGCGCTGTCGCTCGCGTTCTTCAGCGACGCGCTGATCCCGGCTCCCTACATGCGCATGTCGGAGCCGGCGGCCGTGCCGACGGTCGACCTGACGGTGCATTTTCGCGCGCGCATGCACGCGGCGCCCGGCGCCGATCCGCGCGAGCTGTGCCTCGCGCAGACCACGACCGAGCTGATCCACGACGGCTTCTTCATCGAGGATGGTCTGATCTGGGCCGCCGACGGGACGCCGCTCGCGCACTCGCGCCAGCTCGCGATCGTGATCCCGTTCCGCCAGCGTTAGCGGGCGCCCGGCAGCCAATCGCGCCTCCCACATGCTGCGTTCCAC
>JASLHP010000428.1 GCA_030149625.1 Solirubrobacteraceae bacterium | reverse complement strand
CTCCGTCGGCGCGCTCACCTGCGGCGCGGCCGCCGGCAGCGCGTTCGCCACGACCTGCAGGGCGGCGACCTCCTCGCGGCACACCGCACACGAGTCCAGGTGACGACGAAACGCCTCGTGCTCGCGCTCGGTCAGCGCGCCGAGCACGTACGGCGCGGCGCTCTCGCCGCACAGCTCCGGATCGATGTGTGGGCCCCCGCCGCTCATCCGACCCTCACCCCACCATCTCCGCCGGATCGCCAAGCGCCATGCGCATCTTCGCGAGCCCGAGACGCATGCGGCCCTTGACGGTGCCCACCGGCGTATCCAGCATCGACGCTATCTGCACGTGCGTCATGCCCCCGAAGTAAGCCAACTCGATCACCCGGCTCTGCTCGTGCGGCAGCTCCGCCAGCGCGTCGCGAAGTTCGCGCGCCTCCTCGCGCCGCGCCACATCCAGATCGGTGCGCTCGGGAGCAGCCACGCGTTCCTGCAGGCCCTCGTCGTCGACGATCCCGCGGTCGCGCACGGCGCGCCGGCGCAGCGCGTCGATCGCGCGGTTGTGCACGATGCCGAGCACCCACGTGCGCACGCTGCCGCGATTGCGGTCGTAGCGGCTGCGCGTGCGCCACAGCGACAGGAAAGCCTCCTGCACGACGTCCTCCGCGAGCGCGCGCTGTGCGCAGATGCGATGCGCGAGGGAGAACGCCGCGTCCGCGTGGCGGTCATAGATCACCTCGAACGCGTCCGCGCTGCTCCGGTACACGAGCTGCATGAGCTCCTCGTCCGCGAGCAGCCGCAGCCGCTCGGCCGAGCCGCTTCCACCACCTGAGCGCAACGGATTGAACATGCCAGCCATTGTTACGGCACCCGCCGGCTTTCGGATCACTGCCAATCGAAGGCCGCTGCCAGCGCTCATCGCGCAAGCCCGGATCGCCGCCGATCAGGCGCCGCTGCCAGCGCCCGGCTCGCAGGCGCGGATCGCGACCGTCACCGGCCATCGCGCGAAGCTCGCCGCGTCTCGCGGTGCTCGATGATCCTCGCGATCAGAACGCTCAGCTCGAACAGCAGATACAGCGGCACCGTCTCGAGCAGCAGCGTGATCGCATCGCCCGGCAGGAACGCCGCCACGGCACCGCACGCCAGGATCGCGTAGCGGCGGTTGTGGCGCAGCTGCCTGGTCGTCACGATCCCCGCGCGCGTCGCCGCCAGCACGCCGACCGGCACTTGGAAGACGAGACCCATCGCGAGCAGGATCACCGCCGCGAAGTGGTAGTACTGGCTGGCCTGAACGAGCACGTTGAACTGGCCGCTGTTGAAGTTCTGGAAGAAGCGCACCGCCGCCGGCAGCACGATCAGATATCCAAACGTCACGCCCGCCACGAACAGGAACGGGATCGCCAACATCAGCGGCGTGGTGACGCGTCGCTGCGCGGGGCTGAAGGCCGGCAGCAGAAAGCCGTAGAGCTCGTACAAGATCACGGGCAGCGACAGGATCATCGCGAAGATGAACGAGATGCCGAGCGTCGTCGTGAACGGCTCGCCGATACCGAGCGTCACCGGCTTGTCTCCCTGCGGCGCGGCGGACAAGTGCTTGATCGCCCCGCTCAACACTGGCTTTACGCGCGTCAGCGACGCCCTCGTCGCCGCCGACGCGCCGCTGCCGGAGCGATCGAGCGCCTGCACCACCACCTGCAGCTGCGTGGCCACCGTGCGGGCGCTCTGCTGCACCGTGTAGGTAGAGCCGAGCGGACCGTCGCCCGCTTTCACCTGTTTCTGGGTCTGGTGTGTGAGCGGCGCGTTGATCGCCTTCAGCAGCGCGTGGTTCTGCCAGAAGCACAACCCGAACGCCACCGCGATCACCGCGAGGCAGACGATCAACCGAGCGCGCAGCTCCTCCAGATGATCGACCACGCTGACGCGGTCTTCGTGGCCGATGCTGCCGACGGCGCTCGCCATGATCAGGCGGGTATCGTCTCGGCCGGCTCCTGCTGCTGGGGCACGAGCGTGGGCTGAAGCGGCGGCGTCTGCCGCTGGGGCGGCGTGCTGTGCTGGGGCGGCGTGCTGTGCAGGGGCGGCGTGTGCTGCTGCGGCGGCGTGTGCTGCTGGGGCGCCAGCGCGGACGTGACCGGCTGCGCGTGCGCGGGCGCGCCCTCGCCGCTGATCGCGTCCTTGAAGCCGCGCATGCCGTCACCGAGCGAGCGGCCCATCTCGGGAAGCCGCTTGGCTCCGAACACGAGCAGCAGCAGAATCAACAGAAATGCGATGTGAATCGGGTTATCAAGTCCCATGGGTCCTCAGTCCTCCTGAAATAGAGATTCCGGCGCCCGCTTACGGGCCCATACCTACCTGCTAGTACGGGGAGGGACCGCACGCGGATCATCTCGCCAGACGAGCGCGAGATCCCCACAACGGCCCCTTCCCAGAGCCGCTAAGCCTTGATCAGCGGCTTCACCGCCGCCAACACCTGCGTCTTTGCGAGCGGCACGTCGAAGCCCTCGTTGGGAGTCGGGCTCTTTTCGATCAGCAGGTTGATCGCGGCCGCGTGGCGCGCCTCGATCTGCACGATGCTCCCCGCCGCCGCCAGCACCTGCTTGCTCTTGATCGACGGCGCGGCGCCGTTGTAGGCACTCACACCGGTGTTCTCGAGCACTGACGCGAGCGACAGGAACGAGCTCTGACTGCTCGCCGGGAAGACGAACGTGGGCTTGGACACCGGCTTGCCACCAAGCTGTTTGATGGTCGTCGCCAGCGCGTTGACGTGATCGGCCTCCTGCTCGCCGAACATCTTCGCGTAGGACCTCGCGGTGCCCTTGAGACCGACCTGCTTGCCCTTGACGTTATAGAAGTCCGCCTCCAGGTACTCCAGCGTGAGCGCGAAGTTGAGGATTTCGACATCGCCGCCGCCCGCTTCCGCAAGCGCCTGTGAGACGAACGGTGTGACCGCCCCGACGCCGTAGACGGCG
Organism: Solirubrobacteraceae bacterium; assembly: GCA_030149625.1. The sequence goes on along the minus strand of JASLHP010000428.1, from coordinate 1,121 downwards.
CCAGCCGCCATCGCGCCGCGCAGGATGAAGCTCGAGCGTGTCATCCCGCCGACCTCCAGCGCGGCCAGCTCGGGGTTCGCCACGCCGGCCTGTCCGCTATTGGTGAGTGTGTGATTGGACATTTGGTTTCAGCTCCTTTTCTCAACCTGCGATCAGGCCAGGAACGGCTTGATCGCCGCCAGCACCATTGACATGTCAGCCGGCGTGGCAAACGCGCCATCCGGAGTGAGCGACTTTTTCACGAGCGTTCCGAGGACCGCCGCGTGGCGCGCCTCGACGGAGTGAATCGCAAGCGCGGTCGCGAGAACTTCCGGGCTCTGGATGTTGCCGGCCTGGCCCAGGTATGCGGAAGCGCCGAGGTTCTCGACCGTGTACGCCAGCCCCGCCACCTGTGTGGCGTTTTCGATCGGGAATTTGCCGTTGGGGTTGGCCGCTGGCGTGCCGCCCATTTTCGACACAGCGCCTTTGAGCGCTTCCACGTGCGTCGCCTCCTGACTGCCGAAGCCCTTGATCAGGCTGCCGACCTTGCCCGTGAACAGCCCCGACGCCACGACCTTGGCATAGAATTCACGCTCGAGATACTCGAGCGTGAGCGCGTAATTGAGGATCGCGACGTCGCCGCTCGCGCTCGCGGACGCGGTGCTCGTCGTCGCGGGCGTAGCCGCTGTGGAGGCGGTTTTCGTGCTGCTGCCGCAGGCGGCCAGGACGAATGCGGCGAAGCTCGTCGCGCCCGCGCCGCCCGCAATCTTCAGAAACTTCTTGCGGTCGACATCGTCACGCACGAGGCGCTCGACGATCCCGGCTGGCTGTGGCGCCGCTTCCTCGCTGGTCTCGCTGGCTGGACTTGACATTTTCTTACCTCCGCTTCGTGACTGTTGGGAGTCCGACGAGCCCGGTCGCCCGCTCGGTGCTGTGCCTCTGCTATTCGCATCGATCCATCGAATGGATCACTGTGCGTCGAGATTCGGCGGCCGAGACATTCACCCGGGCGGGCACCGCCTCGACCGCCCGGGAGGGCGTCGCCTTGCGGCAGCAGCCCCGCGGCCTCGCGCGCGCTCCCGCGAGACGACGCCCTACCGACGTGCCTTGATGCAGCGTGCGGTGGCCCTTATTCCTTGATG
>JASLHP010000424.1 GCA_030149625.1 Solirubrobacteraceae bacterium | reverse complement strand
CCCGGCACCGGCCCCGGCCGCGGCCCCTACCTCGGCGGCGTCGCGGCGGGCCGCCGCGTGCTCCCCGGGCAGCGCGTCGGCGCGCAGATACGGCACGACCCACGTCATGTAGACGACGAGCAGGCAGATCGCGCCGACGATCGAGATCGCCTTGACGTGGTGGCTCGCGGGGTCGTGGTTGGCGAGCGACAGGCCGAGCAGCACGATGATGAAGACGGTGACCTGCAGCAGCGTGGCGGTGTCGCGCGGCAGGCGCTTTGAGAAGCGCATCAGGCGGTCGGGCGAGCGGCGGGCGCCGACGACGATCACGAGGCCGAGCACGAGCAGCGCGTTGGCGAGAATCGAGCCGATGATCGCCGTCTGCGCGACGACGAGCTCGCCCTTGTTCAGCGCGAAGATCACGACGAACAGCTCGGGCAGGTTGCCGAGCGTCGACTGCATCATGCCGGTGACGCCCGGGCCGAAACGCTCGCCCAGCTGCTCGGTGGCGAACGACACCACCCAAGCGAGTCCCGCGAGCGCGAGCGTGGCGATCGCGAAGCGCGGCACGGCCGGCCACGCCTCATAGTTGGCGATACCCGCGAGCGCTGTGAGCGCGGCGATCGCCAGCAGCGCCGAGCGCTCGAGAGGGGTCATGCCGTCCATCCGCGCCAGCGACAATAGCCACAGCGGCCGATAGCGCATCGACAGCGGCCGCTACGCATCGGCGCGCCCGCTCCACCGCCCGTCGCTCCGCGCCCGGCCAGTCGCTAGCCTGCCAGCGATGCGCCTAGCCACATTCCTGCCGCCCGGCAGCGAGACTCCCCGCGCGGGAGAGGTGCGCGACGAGGGCGGCGAGTCGCGCGTGTTCGCGCACGCCCTCGAGCAGCTGACCCTGCTCGACCGCCTCGCGGACCCCGAGGCGACGCCGGTGGAGGGCGAGTCGTGGACGCTGGAGCAGGTGACGCTGCTCGCGCCCGTGCCGACGCCGAGGGCGATCTTCGGCATCGGCCTCAACTACGCCGACCACGTCGCCGAGACCGGCGCCGAGACGCCGCCGCGGCCGCTCGTGTTCATGAAGCTGCCCTCCTCCGCGGCAGCGCCCAACGCGGCCGTGCGCTGCCCGGCGGCCGTCAGGCGCCTGGACTACGAGGGCGAGCTCGCGGTCGTCATGGGTCCCGGGCGATCGGTGGCCGGCTACGCGGTCGCCGACGACGTCACCGGCCGCGACCTGCAGGGTCGCGAGCCACAATGGACGCGCGCGAAGGGCGCCGACGGCTTCTGTCCGTACGGGCCTTGGATCACGACCGCCGAGGAGGTGCCCAACCCACACGGCCTCGACTTGCGCACGTGGGTGAACGGCGAGCTGCGCCAGAGCTCGAACACCTCCAACCTGATCTTCACGATTCCCGAGCTGATCGAGTTCATCTCCGAGACGTGCACGCTGCAGGCCGGCGACGTGATCCTCACGGGCACGCCCGCGGGCGTCGGCCAGGGACAGGATCCGCCCGCGTTCCTGTCCAGCGGCGACATCGTGCGTATCGAGATCGAGCTGCTCGGCGCGATCGAGCACGCGATCGCGTGACGCGCCGCCGCCGAGCCCACTTCGCGACCCCTTACGGGCCGGCCCGAGCCGGCCCCCTAAAGATCGTCTAGTGGTTGTCGAGCACGCGATCGATCAGGCCGTAGTCGCGCGCCTGCTCGGCGGTGAAGAAGCGGTCGCGCTCCATGTCCGCGCGCACCTCCTCCTTCGGCTTGCCCGTGCATTCGGCGTAGATCTCGTCTGTGCGCTCGCGCACCGTGAGGATCTCGCGCGCATGGATCTCGATGTCGGTTGACTGACCTTCGAAGCCGGCCGACGGCTGGTGGATCAGGATGCGCGAGTTGGGCAGCGCCGCGCGCTTGCCCTTCGCGCCGCCCGCCAGCAGCAGCGAGCCCATCGACATCGCCACGCCGACGCACATCGTCGCGATGTCCGGCTTGACGAATCTCATCGTGTCGAAGATCGCGAGGCCCGAGTAGATCGAGCCGCCCGGCGAGTTGATGTAGATCGAGATGTCCTTCTCGGGGTCCTCGCTCTCGAGATGCAGCAGCTGCGCCACGACGAGGTTCGCGACCTGGTCGTCGATCGGCGTGCCCAGGAAGATGATGCGCTCGTTGAGCAAGCGCGAGTAGATGTCGAACTCGCGCTCGCCGCGCGCCGTGCGTTCGATCACCATCGGGATCAGTGGCATGGCTCCACCCTAGCGCACGGCGCACGGCGCCCGCGGGCGCCCGCAACCGCCGTGCCTTAACACCTCTTTACGCCTGGGCAAGCGTGGCCTTAGAGCGACGAGGCACCATCTCCGTGACTAAGCTGCGCTTGGATGGTCAACAGGGGACACGGATGAACCACCGAATCAAGAGGAGGCTGATGCTCGGCGTCGCCGCGATTGCGGTCATCGGCGGGGTCGCGGCGGCCGTCGTGATGGCCGCACAGCCCACCCTGCATCACCATCGCAGCACCGCGCTCGCGGCCGCCGCAAGCTATCTCGGCGTCAGCCAGACGCGGCTGCGCGGCGAGCTGCACTCGGGGAAGTCTCTGGCGCAGATCGCCGACGCCACGAGCGGCAAGTCCGCCGCCGGGCTGGTCGGCGTGCTCGAAACCGACCAGCGCCAGAAGCTCGCCGCCGACGCCGCAGCGCTGCCACAGCGCGTCAAGGCAGAGGTCGAACGGCCGCACGTCGCGCGGGCGCGCGGCAAGTCCGTGCGAGCCGCCGCGAGCTACCTCGGGGTCGGTGCGACACAGCTTCGCGCCGAGCGACGCTCGGGCAAAACGCTCGCGCAGATCGCCGAAGCGACGAGCGGCAAGTCCGTCGCCGGGCTCGTCGCCGCGCTCGTGGCCGCCAAGCGGAGCACGATCGAAGCGGCACGCGCGGCCGGCGCGATCACGCCAGCACACGCCGAGAAGCTGCGTTCGACGCTCGTCGCGCGGATGACCGCGCGGGTCCACCGCGATTAGCTCGCGGCGACCCGACGCAACGCCCCAGGCTCAAAGGTTCACAGAGCGCATCCCCTGCTCGTCGTAGCGCGCGCCGCTGGCCGCCGGCACCGCCTCGGCGATCTGCCGCGCCTCCTCCTCGCTCAGCTCGACGTCCGCCGCACCGAGGTTCTCTTCGAGGTACAGCACGCGCTTGGTGCCGGGGATCGGCACGATGTGCTCGCCGCGGCGCAGCACCCATGCGAGCGCCAGCTGTCCCGGAGTCAAGCCTTTCTCTGACGCCAGCTCGCGTACGCGCTCCGCCAGCTCGCGGTTGGCGAGGAGGTTCTCGCCCGTGAAGCGCGGCCCATAGCGGCGGAAGTCGCCCTCGTCGAGCTCCTCCGGCGAGCTGAAGCGCCCCGACAGGAAGCCGCGACCGAGCGGCGAGTACGCGACCAGCGCGATGCCGAGCTCTTCGAGCGTCGGCAGGATCTGCTGCTCGACGTCGCGCGTCCACAGCGAGTACTCCGTCTGCACCGCCGTGATCGGGTGCACCGCGTGCGCGCGGCGAATCGTCTCCGCGCTCGCCTCCGACAGGCCGAGGTAGCGCACCTTGCCCGCCGCCACCAGCTCGGCCATCGCTCCGACCGTGTCCTCGATCGGCGTGTTCGGATCGACGCGGTGCTGGTAGTACAGGTCGATGTGCTCGACGCCGAGGCGCTGCAGCGAGCCCTCGCAGGCGCTGCTCACGTACTCCGGGCGACCGTCGATCGAGCGCACCGGCGTGCCATCGGCGCCGCGCTCGAGCTTGATGCCGAACTTCGTCGCCAAGAACACCTCGTCGCGACGGTCTTTGATCGCACGCCCCACCAGCCGCTCGTTCGTGTGCGGTCCATACATGTCGGAGGTGTCCAGAAAGGCGCAGCCGAGATCCAGCGCCCGTTGGATCGTCTGCACGCCCTCCTGTTCGTCGGCGCTGCCGTAGAAGGCCGACATGCCCATGCAACCAAGGCCGATCTCCGAGACCTCGGGGCCGTTCGGTCCCAGCGTACGTGTGTTCATCTCGAGCTCCTGTTCAGCCGGCGGTCGGTGATCTGGACATAATGGCAACCACTACCCGTGTTCCCGCTGAACCTCCCCAACATGCTGACCGTGCTGCGGATCATGCTCGTGCCCGCGCTCGTCGTCGCGCTGCTCGGCAACACGCCCGGCGGCGACGTGCTCGCCGCGATCGTGTTCGCGCTCGCGTCGCTCACCGACTTCGTCGACGGCTACCTTGCCCGCGCGCGCGACTCGATCACCACGTTCGGCAAGCTCATGGACCCGCTCGCCGACAAGCTGCTGATCGTCGCCGCGCTGATCTCGCTCGTGTCGCTCGACCGGCTCGCCGCATGGGTCGCGATGGTGATCATCACGCGCGAGCTCGCCGTCACCGTGCTGCGTCTCGCCGCCACGCAGGCCGGCGTGGTGATCGCCGCGAGCATGTTCGGCAAGGTCAAGACGTGCCTGCAGATCGTCGCGATCCTCGCCGTGATCGCCGTGCACGGCCACGCGCTGTGGGTATCCGTGCTGCTGTACGTCACCGTGCTCGTGACGGTGCTCTCGGGCCTCGACTACTTCTTCGGGTTGCGCCGGCGCATGCAACAGGCGCAAGCTCCCACCGCGAGCAGCTGAACCCCGCCGGGCGCCGGGAGCGCCGCCACGCCTGGTGCCGCCGCCACGAGCACCCCGCCCGTGCCTCAAGGCGCGTTCAGCCACTCCTCGAGCGTCGTGTGATGCGCGCTCGGCGCGCCCGACTCGATTTCCGCGCGCAACTCCGAGAGCAGGCCGTGGCGCTCGGCCACCACGTTGTGCTGGTGGATCGTCTCGAGGTTCTCCTGGCGCGCCGACACGAAGCTCGCGCCGTCGAGCTCCGTGTACGTGCGCAACACCCCGGCCAGCATCTCGCGCACGCAATCCTCCACGAAGCGCGGCCGCCGGTGCGCCTTCTCCACCACCTCGACCTCGTCCGAGCGCTTCATCAGCTCGTAGATCTCCGAGGACATGCTCCCCTCCGCGATCTCCAGCAGCGTCGTCGCGTCGATCTCCGCCGCGCACTGCTCGGTGCAGCCGATCTGCAGCGTCGCCAGGCCACGCTGGTTGTGCGTCGCCACCGGCACGCTCTCGAGCACCAGGTCGATCTGCGCGGCCGAGAAGCCCTGCGCGGCGAGGCGCTCGCGCGCCCGCGCGGCGACCAGCTCCTGCGCGCACGGGCACGCCGTCATGCCGGTCGCCGACACGCCCACGGTGCCGCGCGTGCCGTGCTCGAACGCGACCGCGCGGCCGTGCAGCGTGTAGATCTCCTGCGTGTCGATGCCCGACACCGGCGCCGGCTTGTGCTCGGGGTAGCGTGCCGCGATCGTCACCTCCGCGCGCTCCGCGCCCTGGCGCTCGCGCACCAACTCGGCGATGTGGCGCGCGAGCGTCTCCGCGAGAAACGGCGACTCGCTCAAGACGACCTCGCCGATCGCCTCGTTGACGACCTCGTCGAAGCGCGACATGTGCGCGCCCTTCTGGTCGTGGCCCAGGTCCACGTAGCAGTCCAGACGAGCCAGATACAGCTCCTCGCGGATGCGCACGACCTTCTCGACGCCGGTCACGCCGACGCGCGAGAGCCCCACCGCGACGCTCGGCTGACGCGCCTGAACGTCGTCGCCGGAGCCTCTCGTGAGAGACAGCTTTGAGGTCGGCAGAGTCGCCCGCACCGTGAGCCCAACCCTAGCGTGCCGACGCCCGCACGCCACCATCCGTCGGCAAGCGCGCCAACCGCCCCCCGATTCTGGTATCAATCGCCACGCAACTCATCAAAGCGAACGCAACGCACAGGAGGCTTAGCGTAGGGCTGGGGAGGTCGGAGCGGATTACCCGTTGCGATGGGGAGTTGGATCGGTCCTTGGGAGGCCAGTTGAGCAACAAGCTTGAGGGGCTGTTGGTTGCCCCAGAAACTGCTGTAGCCGTAGTCGAGTTGGAGGAGCTGCACGGATTCATCGCCGAATCCCAGGAACGGGGATTCGTCGCGGCAGACGCACTTGGCGCCGCGCTCGAGGAGGCAGAGCTGTCCTCGCAGCAGACCCACGATCTGCTCAGTTATCTGGAGGAGCACGGCGTCGAAGTGCTCGCCGCCGGCGAGGCGGTGCCCGAGCTGCACTCGCACGCGACCGAGTCGCACTCGCACCACGGCGAGGATCAGCTCGCCGACCGGCCGGCCGCGCGCGTGCTCGACGGCGCAGGCCTCGACGAGCCCGACGGCGAGGAGCGCGTCAGCGAGCTCGGCGTCCGACTCGAGGAGCTCAGACGCCCCGATGTCGATCTGACGGTCGAGCCCAGCCTCGACTCGCTGCGGCTGTACCTGCGCTCGATCGGGCGCGTGCCGCTGCTCAGCGCCGAAGAGGAGGTCGCGCTCGCCAAGCGCATCGAACGCGGCGACGTCGCCGCCAAGCAGCACATGGTCGAGGCCAACCTGCGCCTCGTCGTGTCGATCGCCAAGGGCTACGTCGGGCGCGGCCTGACGCTGCTCGACCTGATTCAGGAGGGCTCGCTCGGGCTGATCCGCGCTGTCGAGAAGTTCGACTACCGCCGCGGCTACAAGTTCTCCACGTACGCCACCTGGTGGATCCGCCAGGCGGTGA
>JASLHP010000410.1 GCA_030149625.1 Solirubrobacteraceae bacterium | reverse complement strand
TCTGATCGCCGACCGCCCGCAGGACGTGCTGGCCACGATCGCCTCGCGCTGCCAGCGCGTGCGCTTCGACCCGCCGCCGCCGGAGGCGATCCAGGAGAGCCTCGATGGTGTGGAGCCCGAGCGCGCTCGTGCGTGCGCGCGGCTGGCGCTCGGGGACGCGGCGCTCGCGCGGCTGCTCGCGAGCGAGCAGGGGGAGGCCCTGCGCGCGGCCGCCGAGACCTTTGTGCGCTCCTCGCTCGCGGGCGAGACGGCGGGCGCGCCATGGAAGAAGCTGCTCGACGCCGCGCGCGGCGCGGGCACGCTGGCCGGCGAGCAGGCCGAGCAGCGGGTCGAGGACGAGCTGGAGCTGATCCCGAGCAAGGAGCGCAAACGCCACCAGCGCAAAGGCACCGAAGCGCGCCGGCGCGTCGAGCGCCGCGCGCGCACCGAGACGCTGGAGCTGGGGCTGCGCCTCGGGGAGCTGTGGCTGCGCGACGTGCTCTGCCTGGAGCTGGACGCCGCCGAGCTGATCCATGCCGTGGACCGGCTCGGCCAGCTGCAGGACGACGCCGGGCGCGTGCCGGTGGACGCGCTGCCCCGGGCGATCGAGCTGGTCGGCTCGACCCGCCTCAGCCTCGCGGTGAACGTCTCCGAGGAGCTTGCGCTCGAGGCCCTCTCATACGAGCTCGCGGACCTCGCCTGACGGCCCCCCGGCATCGCGCGGGAACCCCACGCGAGAACCCATCCAAATCAAAAAACTAGCCCGCGATCGGCCCGAGGTTCGGCTCGATGCCGTAGGTCTCGAATGCCATGAAGCTGTGGAACTGGCGGTTTTCCGGGCCGTGGAAGTCGGCTGAGCCGCTCGTCAGCATGTCCAGCTCCGCCGCGCGGCCGGTCAGCAGGCGTGTCTGCGGCTCGTCGTGGGTGATGTAGAACGCCTCGACGCCGTCGATGCCCAGCTCGTGGAAGCGCTGCAGGCTCTCCAGCACTTCCTCGGGGTCCGCGATGTCCCAGAACGGGTGCGCCCAGATCGCGACGCCGCCGGCCTCGTGGATCGCCTCGATCGCCTGCCCCACCGTCGGCGTCTCGCGCAGGCGGAACGCGGGCTTGCCCTCGATCAGGTAGCCGCGGATCAGCGAGCCGATGTCGTCGATGTCCTCGTCCTTCAGCCGCTCGGCGTTGGCCTCCGCGCGCAGCACGGCGCCGGCGAGGTGGGGGCGCCCGATCGGTTTGCCTTCGGCGATGCGCTGTTCGATCTCGGCTTCGTCGAGGTCGAAGCCGACCTCGCGCAGGCCGTCGCGCATCCGCAGCGTGCGCTTCTCGCGGTCGGCCAGGAACTCCTCGAGGCGATCGGTCATCGGCGGGCCGGTGTGGTTGATGCGGTAGCCGAGGATGTGCAGTTCACGCGCGGTCTTGGCGCCCTCGTCGACCGCCGAGATCTCGACGGCGGGCACGACCTCGACGCCGACCCGCTCACCGGTCGCGATGGCCTCGGCGACACCCGAGATCGTGTCGTGGTCGGAGAGCGCGAGCAGCTCGACGCCGGCCTCGGCGGCGCGCGTCACGACATCCTCGGCGGAGAGCACGCCGTCGGAGTGTGTGGAGTGGGACTGCAGATCGAAGCGGGGTGCCACGGCGCGCAAGGCTATGCGATCGCGGGTTCTTCTTGTTTGGATGGGGAGGAGAGCGCCGCGCGATCAGGCTCGTCAGGCGCTGGTGGGATCCCCGGCGGTCTCCGCCGCGGGGGAGGTGACCGCACGCACGCGCCGGTCGACGGCCTGGCGCAGACGACGCACGGCGGCGTGGTAGCGATTGGCCTTCTCGGCCAACAGGGCCGTGTGCGGGCCGGCGAGACGCAGGGCCTCGGCCGCGGCGTCGGTCTCGGTCGCGCGCAGGCCGGCTTCGAGCCAGAGCACTTCCAGGTAGGCCAGCGCCGCGTCGGTCTCGTCGGGCTCGATCGCGCCGGGCTCCTCGAGCTGGCGCAGGGCCGGGATCACGCGCGAGACGAGCCAGCGCTGCTCGCCGTGGACGCGCAGCAGCAGGCAGATGTCGGGGGGATGCTCGGTGGTGAGCGTCTGGGTCATGGTTCCAGCTGTTCGGATCTGAGGGGGGAGGGGTGATGCTCTGCCGATCGCTTCGACCGCCCCCGGAGGCTGCTTTAGGAGAACTCGCGGCGCCTCCACGCATCGCCGGTCGTGAGGGGTCTTCGACGGCTCACGAACGGGTGGACGCGACCCGATTCAAGCCTTTCGCATCAGCGGGCCGATGAGAGGGATGAGGAGGTGTGCAGAGAGAGAGAGAAGACGATGACGCGCCTCGAAAAGGATCCGATCAGCCGGACGGCCGGCCAGTACGCGCGCGCGACCTGGCGACGCCTGCGCATGCGCAGCATCGTTGCGCTGGGCCTGGTCGCGACCGCGACCGCGCTTCTCGGCCGCTCCTTCGGCCTGCAGGACCCGCGCTTTCTCGCCGCCGAGGTGGCCCTGCTGGTGACGATCTTCGTGATCATCCGCTACGCGCTCCCGCTCGTCGAGCGGCGCGACCGCGGCGCTGTCGCCGAGGAGCACGTCGGCGGCGTCCTGGACCAGCTCGACCGCGGGCGCTGGCGCGTGATCCACGACGCGACCCTCGGCCGCGGCAACGTCGACCACATCGTGATTGGGCCGCCCGGCGTGTTCACGATCGAGACCAAGAGCCACCCGGGACCGATCCGCGTGGGGCGCGTACACGGCGCGATCCTCGCCCAGGCGCAGGCCCAGGGCAAGGCGATCGGCTGGGTCACGGGCACCGACGTCGAGCCGCTGATCGTCTTCAGCCGGGCCTGGGTCGACCGCCCCGGCGCGCGCCGCAAGGGCGTGCGGGTACTGCCTGCGCGGATGCTGCTGAGCCATCTCGAACACGGGCAGATGCGGATGAGCTCCAGCGATGTGGATCAGGCGCACCGGCTGCTGGCGGAGGCGCTGCTGGAACACCACGCGCGGCCGCGGCTGCTCGGGGATCGCTGGGCTATTCGGTTGTAGGGGCTGCTCGTCGCCCGGCGCTTCGGGCGCGGTTTGTGCCGCTGGCGTTGTCGTGTGTCTTCGCGGGCTGCCGGCGCCCGCGGGGCGCGCGATCGATGCGCGCTCGTTGCGCAATGGCCCGTGCGTCCCGGCCGCAGGCGTCGCTAGCGTGGGGCGCCCATGACGAGCGTCGATCTGGACACTGCTGTTACAACGCCGGAGTCTCTGCTCGCGCGCTTCGGGCTGGAGAGCTTCCGTCCCGGGCAGCGCGAGGCGGTCCAGGCCGCGCTCGACGGCCGCGACAGCCTGGTCGTGATGCCGACCGGCGGCGGCAAGTCGCTCTGCTACCAGCTCCCCGCGCTGGCCGAGGACGTCGGGCTGGTCGTCGTCGTGAGCCCGCTGATCGCGCTGATGTCCGATCAGCTGCGCCGTCTGCAGGACGCGGGCGTGCCTGCCGCGATGCTCGCCTCGGGGATGGGCGAGGGCCACAACGAGGCGCGGCTGCGCGAGATCGAAGACGGCTCGACGCAGCTGGTGCTGGCCGCGCCGGAGCGTTTCGCTTCGGGCGCGTTCAGGCGCGCGCTCGCGACGCGCGAGATCGGCCTGTTCGTCGTCGACGAGGCGCACTGCGTCTCCGAATGGGGTCACGACTTCCGCCCCGCGTACCTCGGCCTCAAGCAGACCATCTCGAAGCTGCCCTCGGCCTACGAAGATCGTCGCCCGCCCGTGCTCGCGCTCACCGCGACGGCCACGCCGCAGGTCGCCGACGACATCTGCACGCAGCTGCAGATCAAAGATCCGGTGCGCGTGCACACGGGCTTCAACCGCCCCTCGCTCACCTTCGACGTGCGCAACGCGCTCGATCTCAA
>JASLHP010000336.1 GCA_030149625.1 Solirubrobacteraceae bacterium | reverse complement strand
GCTGATCGGAACCTCGCTGCGGGAGAAACTCGGCCCCGAGGAGGGCGAGCGCGCGGATGCCGAGTGGAGCGACTTCCTGCGTACAGGCGAATACGCGGGCACCCGCGACCTCGTCAAGACCGACGGCAGCGAGGTGCACGTCAGCTTCGCCGCGCGGATGGCGGACATCGCCGGGCGCCGGATGGCGATCTTCGTCGCGATGGCCGGCGGCGAGCGCGAAGAAGCGGCGATCGCACGCGGCGCGGCCAACCTGGGCCTCACCGAGCGCGAGCGCGAGGTCGTGACGCTGATCGCGATGGGCCTCGACACGGGCGACATCGCCGGCCGGCTGCACATCTCGCCCGAGACCGTGCGCACGCATGTGCGCAACGCGATGTCCAAGCTCGACGTCCACACGCGCGCGCAGCTCGTGGCGGTCGTGCTGTGTGGTGAGCAGACGCTTCACGGCGAGCACGTCGGCGCCGCCTGAGACGCGCTAGCCGCGCTCGCTGTCGAGCATCGCCATCTGCGGCGCCGGGTAGCGCTCGCCCGCCGCGGCCCCTGCCGGAGCGGCGCTTTCCAGCTCGCTCATCGCCTCCGCTTCCAGCTCGATGTCCAGCGCGCCGAGTGCCTCCGCCAGACGCTCCCGCGTACGCGCTCCCACCAACGGCACGATCTCCTCGCCGCGCGCGAGCACCCAGGCGATCGCGAGCTGGGCCACGCTCGCGTCCTGGCGGTCTGCGACGTCGCGCAGCGCCTCGACCAGATCCAGGTTGCGCTCGCGGTTTCCGGCGGCGAAGCGCGGCGCGCGCGAGCGGAAGTCGGTCGGCGCCAGCTCGCGCTCGGCCGAGAAGTGGCCGCTGATCAGCCCGCGGCTCAGGACCCCGTAGGCGGTGACGCTGATGCCCAGCTCTCGGCAGGCCGGCAGGATCGCCTGCTCGATCCCGCGTGAGATCAGCGAGTACTCGAGCTGCACGTCGCAGATCGGGTGCACCGCCGCGGCGCGGCGGATCGTCTCGGCGCCCACCTCGGAGAGGCCGACCTGGCGCACCCAGCCCTCGCTCACGAGCTCGCCGATCGCGCCGATCGTCTCCTCGATCGGAACGTTCCCGTCCAGACGCGCCGGGCGGTACACGTCGACGTGGTCGGTGCCCAGGCGTGTCAGCGAGTAGGCCAGCGCGGTGCGCAGCGCGGCAGGCCGGGCGTCGTAGCCGAGCCACGCGCCGTCGGGCCCGCGCTGCGCGCCGAACTTGACGCTCAGCAGGTAGCGGTCGCGCGGCACGCCTTTCAAGGCCTCCCCGATCAGCAGCTCGTTGTGGCCCATCCCGTAGAAGTCGCCGGTGTCCAGCAGATCGATGCCGGCGTCGAGCGCGGCGTGGATGGTCGCGATGCTCTCGGCACGATCGGCCGGCCCGTACATGCCGGACATTCCCATGCAGCCGAGCCCGAGCGCCGACACCTGCGGACCGTCCGCACCGAGGGCTCTGCGCTTCATCTCCACAGTCGTGACACTACCCCGCAGGCGCTCGTTGAACAGGCGGTTTCGGGGCGGGGGGTTCGGGTAAGGCGGGAGGGGTGTCCACGCTGGCGCGCGACGCGGACGATCTGCCCGTCGCAGCACCCGGTCAGCGTGGCGAACCGACCGAACCGACCGACTGGAGGACCAGATGGCCGACCTGGCCACCCGCGACGCGAAGCTCGTGCAGTACCTCAACGAGGCCTACGGCAAGGAGAAGGAGCTGGAGACGGCACTCGAGTCGCACATCGCGATGACGACGCGCGCGCCGTATCGCAAGCGCCTGCGTGAGCACCTGACTGAGACGAGGCGCCACGCGCGTGAGGTGCAGCGCCGCGTCAAACAGCTCGGCGGCGAGGTCGTCACGCTCGACATCCCCGGTCCTGACGTGATCGCGAAGGGAGCCGAGGCCGCGCTTGAGCTCGGCTCCCGGGCGGCGGCTGCCGCGAAGGGGCCGCTGCACGCGATCCGCGGCACGGGCGAGCAGGAGAAGATGCTGAAGAACGCCAAGACCGAGTACTCCGAGGAGCACGAGGAGATCGCGACCTACCAGGCGATCGAGACGCTTGCCTCGGCGCTCGGCGACAAGGCGACCGCACAGCTCGCTCGCGCGATCCGGCGCGAGGAGGAGCGCATGGCGTCGTTCCTGGCGAGCCTGATCCCAACCCTGACGAGAGCCGTCGTGCAGGAGGAGATCCCGGCGGCCGAGCGGCGCGCGAACGGCGTAACGCGGGTCTCTCGGAAACGAACGGGCGGCGCCAAACCGACGGCGGCGAAACGAGCAGGAGCCGCCAAACGGACCGCTGCGAAACGGGCGGGAGGCACCAACCGGACAGCGTCGAAACGGCCGGCCGCGGCGAAAGCGCGTGCGACCGCAGCGGGCGCGAAACGGGCGACGCGTGCGGGCGCTGAACCGAGCACCGCAAAAGCACGGGCGACGAGCGCCGGCGCAAAACGCGTCGCCGCGAAAACGACGAAAGCCGCGACCGCCGGCAAACGCCGGTCGCCCGCGAAAGCGTCCCCAGCGAAAGGGGCGGGCGTCAAACGCCGCTCGACCGCGAAATCGTCGGCGGCGAGAACGCGCTCGCCGCGAGCCGGCCGCTAGGCGACCTCGTCGGCCTCGCGTAGCGGCAGGTCGTCGATGACGCCGGTGATCTCGAACAGGCGCCGGCATGCCGCGCCCGGTATCAGCATGAGCTCGCAGCCGTGCAGGCGGCACATGTC
>JASLHP010000282.1 GCA_030149625.1 Solirubrobacteraceae bacterium | reverse complement strand
GCGCGGATCTGGTTGAGGTGCGGTCGCAGAGATTTACGGGGCATGAACGGTCCGGGAGACTAGCGCAAGCGCTCGCGCGGCGCGGCAGAGAGCGCACGAGCACCGCGCCGTGCGCTCGGCCGGCGACGTTTCAGAAATTTGTATCGCGTTCCCCCGGTCCTGCGACTATGCTTCGCGTCCCGGCGGTTTGGGGTTGCGCCGGGTCGCCAAACGGCAACGAGGAAGGTGCGCCCAAAATGCTGGTGCTGACGCGCAAGTCCAACCAGAGCATCATGATCGGGGATGAGATCGAGGTGTCCGTGCTGTCGGTCATGGGTGAGAAGGTGCGCATCGGTATCCAGGCGCCGCAGCGTGTGCCGGTGTTCCGCAAGGAGATCTACCTCGAGATCCACCGCGAAGGCGGTAGCCTGCCGGCGGCGACGAAGGACGGTGCGCCTCCCGCGCAGGGCGGTGCGGGCGTGGACGAGTCGCTGCGCGAGCTCGGCGAGGGCTCTTAGCCGAGCATCGCGGGGTTGAGCGACGCGCGCTGAAGGCGCTCCTAGCCCAGCAATAGGTACAACGTCCGAAACATGACGACGGTAACGACGGCTGCCGTGAGCATCAGCGTGAGCACGAGCAGCACGAAGCGTACGGAGCCACGCTTGTGACGACGCGCGAGATCGCGCTTGAAGGCGCGCTGCTCGGTGGTACGCCGTAGCGAGTCGCGCCGAAGACGATCGAGCGACGCCTCCTTGACGAAGGCACGCTCCCACTCCGCGAGGCTCTGACGCATCTTCATGCGCGCACCCGAGCCGGCTAGGAGGCGACGGGCGGCTTTGCGCGCTCGTACACGGCGACGAAGCGCAGATAGTTCTCCGCGATCTTGCGCGCGCCGGCGGAGCGCTCGATCTTGCCGTCCACATAGGCCTTGAGCGGGTCCCACCAGATGGAGCGGCCGATCGCGAAGCCGATGTAGCCCTCGACGGGCGCGGCGGCGGCGAGCCACTGGTCGACCTTGGCGTCGTCGGCGCCACGGCCCAGCACCACGCACTTGACGCCGTCGCGACCGCCACTGCGGGTCTGCGCGGCGAGCATCTCGCAGTCGGAGCGCTGATCGACGCCCTCGATCTTCCAGATGTCGACGACGATGCCGGCGTCTTGGATCTCGGCGATGGCGCGGCGCATCAGCGCGGGGCGCAGCTCGGCGTCGTAGCGGTCGGTGTCGCCGCCGACGGACTCGAGCTGGGCGTCCTCGGCGGGCACGAGCAGCTCGAACAAGAACCTGCGGTCGTTGGCCTTGAGCCAGTCGCTGAGGCGCAGCAGCTTGGCGAGCTGCTCGCGGTTGGCGTCGGCGTCGCCGTCGGGGTTGTAGCGGACGAGCACCTTCGTGAAGTCCGGGTCGAAGCGCTCGATGTGCTTGCCGAAGTCATCGCCGTACTGGAAGTCGAACATGTTCTGCCCGGAGCGCTCGGCGGGCATCGCGAGCTTGAGCCCGCGCTCATGCGCCTCGGTGGGCACGCTGGAGCCGAACTGCTCGTCGACGAGTACCCCGGTGACGGACGCGTCGGCGCCCGCGCCGACGGCCTGCAGCATGCCCTCGAAGATCAGGTGCTTGGCGTCGGCGATGATGGCGGTCTGCTCGGAGTCCGGCTCGCCCTCGATCCCGAAGAACTTCTTCTGGAATGAGCCACGGTGGTCGAACGCGAGGATGTAGAGCTTGCTGTCGGTTCCTGGGTTCATGGCCTGAGTATTCCAGAGGCGCGCGGGCCGGGGTCGAGAGGTCCTTAGAATGGGTTGACGATGACCTCCGGTGCTGATCTGTTCGTGGTGTGCAAGCAGTGTGGCTCGGAGGTGAGCCCTTACGTGACGGAGTGCCCGTACTGCGGCACGCGGTTGCGCAGGCGCGCGCCCAAGCTGCCGCCGGCGAATGCGCGAGCGCGCGGCGGCACGTTCAGCGGTCGCGCGCGATCGCTGTTGACTCGCTCGCCGGCGCCGCTGCACGCGCGGCGCGCGGCGCGGTCGAGCACACGTGTGCAGCCGGGCCGCTGGGCGGCGGAGCGTCCATACGCGACGATCCTGCTGGTGGCAGTCAGCTGCGCGGCATGGGTGGTGCAACGCGCGGAACCGGAGCTGTTCCTGCACGCGGCGGTGATCGGGCCGTTGGGCGGCGACTGGTGGAAGCTGCTGAGCAGCGGCTTTGTCTACACCGACGGCTGGTACGCGTTCGTGGCGATCCTGGCGATCGCGATCTTCGGCTGGCTCTTGGAGCGCCGCCACGGGCCGGCGGTGACGCTGGCGCTATTCCTGGGTGCGGGCGCGATCGGCGGGCTGCTGGCGGTCGAGGTGTACGAAATTCCGCTCGTGAGCGGCGGCAACGCGGGTGCGCTCGCGCTGCTGGTGGCGTGGGCGGCGCCCGAGCTGGAGGCGGCGCGCGCGGGCGTCTATCGCGAAGGCGATCTGCTGGGCGCGGGCGCGCTGGCGGCGCTGTTGCTGGTGCTGCCGTTCGCCCGCCCGGAAGCGAGTTGGCTGGCGGGCGTGGTGGGGGGTCTGCTGGGCTTCGCGGCGGGGTTGGGCATGCAGGGGCTGGGCAGGTCCGAGGCGTAGGATGGCGTGGCGATGGCGATGACTAACGCGGTGGTGCTGATCGAGGCGGAGCGCGACGCGCTTTCGAGCCTCGGGAGCGCGCTGGCGGACATCGACGGCGTGGCGGAGGCGTACTCGGTGACGGGCGAGTGGGATTTCGTGGCGATCGTGCGCGTGCCGGATCACGAGCAGCTGGCTGATGTGGTGACTGGCCAGGTGAGCGGTCTGCCGGGGGTGCTGCGTACGCAGACGATGGTGGCGTTCGCGGCGTACTCACGTCACGATCTGGAATCGCTGTTCTCGCTTGGGGAATGACAGCGCACGGCGCGGCGCCGCGGGCGCAGCGGCGATGACGGCGTTGCCGATGAAGCGCGGCTACGGGCCGACGCTGGGGCAGATGCTGGCGCCGTGGTGGCGCGCGGCTTCACGGCTGATGCGCACGGCGGTGGTCGCGACCGTCGTCGCGGTCGTCGCGGTGGCTGTCGGGGCGGGCCTGACGCTCGAGAACGCGCGCTACTCGCACGGAGGTGACGTGCCATTCGGCTTCAGCTACCGCGATCTGTACAGCGTGCGCCCGGAAACCGGCGAGTTCGTGAAAGTGGAGAGCCGCTGGCCGAATCGCACGCTGAAGTACTCATATGCGGTCGGCCCGCTGACGCTGCCAGCGTACGCGGGCGAGGCGATGGGCGAGTTGCCTCTGTACGCGACGAGGTTCATTCGCGCGCTGGCCGCGAGCTTGCGTGGCTTCGAGCTGCGCGGCGAGGGCAAGACGCGCGTGAACAACACGCTCACCGGCTATCAGGTGCTGTTCACGGCAGACGTGCAGGGTGAGCAGATGTTCGGCCGCGACGTGCTGCTGCTGCCGCCGCGCGCGGGTGTGCGCAACGGTGTGGTGGTGTCGATGCTGACGTCGCCGACGGCGAGCGCACAGGTGGCTTCGCCGATGGAAGTGGGCGAGACGGGCGTGCTGCTGCGCCCGCTGAAGACCTTCGCGTTCGGCTAGCCCTCAGAGCCGGCGCTACGGCGAGCCGCTCGCCTCGATCAGCTGGTTCCTAGCCGGCTCGTGGCGGGCGCTCGCCGGTCAGTGTCCAGCGCGGCGGGCGTCACGCGTTAGCAGGCGATGCGAGCGGCGGTTGTGCGCGACCGTGGCGCCGTCGCCGGCGCCGTCAGCGTCGGACGCTTCTCCGCTGGCGGCTTCGGTGCCGCCGGTCGAGGTCTGCGGAGCGGCGTCTGTGGTCTGCGGCGTGGTGTCCGTTGTCGTGTTTGCGGCTTCGCCGCCTTCTTCGGCAGGGGGCGTGCCGGTCAGCGGCGCGGGAGCGGCGGGCGCTTCGACGGGGGCGGCGGTAGTGGTCGTCGTCGGAGGCGGCACCGTGGGCGCGGGCGTGGTGGTCGTGCTCGCTGGCGGTGGGGTCGGGGGGACGGCG
Organism: Solirubrobacteraceae bacterium; assembly: GCA_030149625.1. Next base: position 2,912 of record JASLHP010000282.1, on the reverse strand, counting down.
GTCGCGGCGGCGGGGAGTTCGGTGGTCTCGGTCGTGACTTCGGTGACCGGAGGCGTGGGGGTCGTGGGCTTGGCGGGGGGCGCGGTGTTGGCGCTGACAACGGGCGCGGCGGCGACGGGAGGCGCGAGCTTTTTGATCTTTACGGTCCTCCCATCGTGGTGGCGGTGCCGGGAGCGAGCCGCGGACGCGGCAGCGACGCTCGTGCTGACGGGCTGCAGCGCCTCGTGGACGACGACGGGCTCACCGACGTAATGACTGGCGCTCGCGGCGGCGCTGGCAGTTGTCACCGCGGCGTGGTGGCGATGGTGGTGGACGTCGACGGCGTTGCCGGCGGCGACGGCGCCCGCGGTGACGATCGCGGCGGCGGCGAGCCCCGCTACGGCCTTGGTGGCAAGTGCGCCGGCGCCGGCGGTCATGATGCTGCCGGCCATACCGCCGCCGCCGGCCGCCGCCGTGGCTCCCGCGGTAGCGCTGGCGCCCACGGTGACGCCGGCGCCGCCGGCGACATGGGCGCCCCCGGCGGAGGCCGTGGAGCCGAGCTTGGCGAGCAGCAGCTTCTTGACGAGCAGCAGCGGGCCGATTGGCATGATCAGCGCGAGCGCGCGGTTGTTGTCCTTGAGCTGCTTGCGGAAAAACGTGCAGCGCTCGCAATCGCGGATGTGGCGCCGAGCGGGCGTGCTCAGCTTGGTGAGGCCCTCCGCGACCTCGCCGAGCTCGAGGCGGACATCGTCACAGTTGAGCTTGCGCGCCTCGGCTGCCTCGGCGAGCGAGATGCGGGCGCGCACGAGCAGAGACTTGACGGAAGGAACTGTGGTCTCCATAGCGTGTGCGATCTGCTCGTAGGAGAGCGCGTCGATCTCGCGCAGAAGCAGCGCGGTGCGCTGCGTCTCGGGTAGGTGATGGACGTCGTCGATGAGCTCGCGGAAGCTCTCGCGGCGCATGACCTTGTCGCCCGTGGAGATGCCGCCGTCTGCGTAGTGGACGTCCATCGAGTCGACGCCGATGGCGGATGCGCGACGCAGGTGGTTCAGCGAGCGATTGCGCGCAATGCGGTACAGCCACGGCCGCACGTTGATCTCGCGCTCATCGGCGAGCACGGCGTTGAAGGCCGCGGCGAACGCCTCCTGGAGGACATCCTCGGCGTCCTCGCGCGAGGCGAGCATGTGCCGGCAGAACGACAGCAGGCGGCTCTGGTAGCGCGCGCAGAGCACCTCGAAGGCCGCGTGCTGGCCGCGGCGGGTGAGCGCGATCAGGCGCTCGTCGGACTGTAGGCGCAGCAGTGCCGACGGGCCGCGAAGGCCCGGGATGCTGCTCGGATGGGTGAGAGCTGAGACCTCCATGGACAGACCCGATAGCTGCTGTCGCCTCAAACGACACGCTAGCAGCGCGAAAGTTGCGCACCTACAGACTATTTGCCCCGATAAAGCGAGCCTGAAACGACTGGCTGTGGGCGCCGCTGGCTTGCCAGTGCCTTCCATACACTGGCCCGGCCCGGGTGGCGAAATGGGTATACGTAATCGACTTAAAATCGATGGCCCCGAAATGAGGGGCGTGTGGGTTCGAATCCCACCCCGGGCATGTGCGTAGTGGCCGCGAGCGGGTAGAGTCGCGGGCGCATGTCGACGCAGAGCGCGCAGGAGACCGGGACCTTCCATGGCGGGCGGCTGGTGGCGCGGCGCTTGAAGGCGCACGGCGTGAGCAAGCTGTTCACGCTGTCGGGCGGGCACCTGTTCTCGATCTACGATGGCTGCCGCGAGGAGGGCATCGAGATCGTGGACGTGCGCCACGAGTCGACGGCGGCGTTCGCGGCGGAGGGTTGGGCGAAGGTGACACGCGAAGCGGGGGTATGCGCGCTGACGGCGGGGCCGGGCGTGACGAACGGCATGAGCGCGATGGCTTCGGCGCAGGCGAACCATTCGCCGATGGTGGTGCTGGGGGGCAGGGCGCCGGCGCTGCGCTGGGGGCAGGGCTCGTTGCAGGAGATCGACCACGTGCCGTTCGTGCGCCCGCTGAGCAGGTTGGCGGTGACGGCGCAGAGCACCGAGGAGATCCCGGCGCTGGTGGACGACGCGTTCGCGGCGGCGTGCGCCCCGCACGGTGGCGCGGCGTTCGTGGACTTCCCGCTGGACTACGTTTTCATGGAGGCGCAGGAGCGGGAGAGCGAGTACGGCGCTGACGTCGGGCCAGGCAGCGCGGGCGGGGCCTTGGCCGGGCGCGCGGGCTGGACGGGCGCCTCGGGCGAGTCGCTCGAGCGTGCGGCGGCGCTGCTGGCGGCGGCGGAACGGCCCGTCGTGATGGCCGGCACGGACCTTTACTGGGGTCATGCGGAGGACGCACTGGTGGATCTGGCGCACACGCTGCGCGTGCCGGTGTTCCTGAACGGGCTTGCGCGCGGCTGCGTGGCGGCGGATGACGAGTTGTTCTTCTCGCGGGCGCGTTCGCAGGCGCTCAAGGGCGCGGACGTGGCGCTCGTGATCGGCGTGCCGATGGACTTCCGGCTTGGCTTCGGTGGGTCCTTCGGTGAGGAAACCGAGATCGTGGTGATCGACGCAGCCGAGCCGGAGCGCGACCACCAGCGGGCGGTGGCCGCGGAGTGCTACGGGTCGATCGCGCGGACGCTCGAAGACCTGCGTGCGGGCGCGGGCGCGAAGGCGCTGGCGAGCGAGCCGTGGATCGCGCAGCTGCGCGCGGCGGAGTCCGAGCGCCGCGAGGCGGAGCTCGTTGAGCTGCAGGACTCCCGAGCACCGCTGCACCCGATGCGCCTATACGCGGAGCTCGCCAACGTGCTGGACCGCGACGCGATCGTGATCGGCGACGGCGGCGACTTCGTGTCCTATGCCGGCCGCGTGGTAGACAGCTACGAGCCGGGTTGCTGGCTCGATCCGGGGCCGTTCGGCTGCTTGGGCACAGGG
>JASLHP010000257.1 GCA_030149625.1 Solirubrobacteraceae bacterium | reverse complement strand
GCGGTGGACGCGCAGCGGCGGCGCGGCCTCGGTCGCGGCCCGCCAGACGATCGCGACGAGGAGCGCGACGAGCGCGAGCGCGATCCACGCGGCGCGTCGCGATCGGATCTGGGGTCGGTGCTCGCGTACAGGCCGTGGGCTCGCCGCCACAGCTCGCAGACGCTAGCGCAGGCGCAGGCGGCCGAGCGCCGGCTGCGGCGTCAGCGTCGCTGAACGGCGGCGTTCGCGGCCGAGCGCGCGCGGGTGCGGAGGACCGCGGCGACCGCCGCGGGGTCGTCGTAGAAGGGCACGTGCCCGGCGCCGAGCGTCACGTGCGTGGCCCACGGCATCAGCGCGCGGGCACGCGGCGCCTGCAGGCGGTAGGGGAGCAGCCTGTCGCGCCGGCCCCAGGCGATCGTGACGGGGACGCTCCGCAGCTGCTCGGGCGCGGCGAAGCGGTACTGGCCGAACGCGTCGAGCGCGGCGGCGAACGCGGGCGCGGCCCAAGCGTCCCTGAGCGTCGCCACGGCCTCCTCGGCGGGCAGCCGCGCCGGGTAGCCGAACGTCTGCGCGAACAGCGCGGCGCGACCGCGACGGGTACGCGCGAGCGCCTCGATCGCGGGGCGGGCCGCGGTTGGGGTCTGGGCGAGCGCGCGCAGCGAGATCTGGCAGAAGCGCAGCTCGGCCCGCGTCCAGAAGCCCGCCGGCGAGAACGCGCTGACGGAGGAGACGGCGCGCCTGCGCGCTAGCTCGAGCGCGATCGCGCCGCCCATCGAGTTGCCGGCGACGTGCGGGCGCTCCAGGCCGAGCTCGGCGAAGAACCACTCGAAGGCGTCCGCGTAGGCCGGGATCGTCGGCTCGATGCCGGCGGACAGCCGCGCGGAGCGACCGAAGCCGGGGGAGTCGCAGGCGATCACGTCGAGCTCATCGGCGACACGGCCGATCACGGGCTCCCACGCCTGCCAGTGATGTCCGATGCCGTGCAGCAGCACCAGCGGCGGACCGTCGCCCTCGCGGTGATAGTTGATCGACAGGCTCACGGCAAGCTCCCGATGAATGCGAACCTTACGCGACCGACTTGACGAGGTCGGCGCCACGCTCGGCGATCATGATCGTCGGCGCGTTGGTGTTGCCGCCGACGATCGCGGGCATGATCGAGGCGTCGATCACGCGCAGACCCTGAAGCCCGTGCACGCGCAGCCGCGAGTCGACGACGGCCTCGGGATCGGTGTCGCTCATGCGCGCGGTGCCGACCGGGTGGTAGATCAGCATCAGCCGGCGGCGCAGGTCGGCTTCGAGCTGAGAGTCCTCGCTGCACGCGCTCCCGGGCTTCAGCTCGGAGACGACGAGCTCGCGCAGCGGGCTCTGCGCGGCGATCTCGCGCGCCAGGCGCACGCCGGCGAGCAGCGAGCGGACGTCATCCGGATCGGAGAGCGTGTTCGTGACGATCCGCGGCTTGGCGGCCGGATCGCCGGAGCGCAGCCACACCCGACCGCGCGCCAGCGGCGAGACGAGCACGGGCGCGATCACCATGCAGTGGCCGTCGTAGGTCTCGGCGCCGTGGTCTTCGTAGTAGGCGGCGCCCATGTGGAACTGCACGTCGGCCGCCGGCAGGCCGCCGCGCGTGCGCGTGAAGGCGACGACCTCGGCGACGGTGGAGCTGAGCTTGCCCGATCCGCGCAGCAGCCACTCGGCGAGCGGCCTTGGCTTGTCGGCGCCGTACAGCGTGTCTGTATCGGATATCTCCCAGAGGACGGTCACGAACGGGTGGTCCTGCAGGTTGCGCCCGACGCCGGGCAGCTCGTGGCGGGGCTCGACGCCGGCTTCGCGCAGCTCGGCGCCCGATCCGATGCCGGAGAGCAGCAGCAGGTGCGGCGAGCCGATCGCGCCGGCGCTGAGCAGCACCTCGCGCTCGGCGCGCACGAGCTCGACGCCGCCGCGCCCCTTGCGCAGGCGCACTCCGGCGGCGCGCTCGCCTTCGAGCTCGACGCCGAGCACGGTGACGCCCGTGCGCAGCTCGAGGTTGGGGCGCGCGAGCACCGGGCGCAGGTAGCCGTCGGCGGCGCTGAAGCGCCGGCCGCCCTTCTGCGTGACCTGGAACATCGAAGCGCCGTCCTGCTCGGGGCCGTTGTAGTCGGCGATGCGGGGGATGCCGGCGGCCTCGCTGGCCGCGAGCAGCCGCCGGCTGAGCGGCCGCGGCGAGCGCTGCTCGGCGACGTGCAGCGGCCCGCCGGCGCCGTGGTACTCGGACGCGCCGCGCACGTTGTCCTCGGAGCGCTTGAAATAGGGCAGCACGTCGGCGTAGCCCCAGCCTGGCGCGCCCTGCGCCTCCCAGCCGTCGTAGTCGAGCGGCCGGCCGCGGACGTAGAGCATCGCGTTCATCGAGCTCGAGCCGCCGAGCGTCTTGCCGCGCGGGATGTACAGCGAGCGCCCGTCGACGTGCGGCTCGGGCTCGGTCGCGTAGTCCCAGTCGAGCTTCGAGTGAAACTGCTCGGGAAACGCCGCCGGGATCTTGATCTTCAGCGAGCGGTCGGAGCCGCCGGCCTCCAGCAGCAGCACCCGCACCGAGGGATCCTCCGATAGCCGGTTGGCGAGCACGCAGCCGGCGGAGCCGGCGCCGACGATTATGTAGTCGTGCATCGTGCGCCGTGTCTCTCGCGGCACCCTAAGCGCTGACGACGGTGGCTGGCTTGGGCATCGGGCTGAAGCTGTACTCGCTCGCGTCGAGCGCGCCGGTCCGCTCGAGGTATTCGCGCATGTAACCGGGCCAGTTGGTGACGATGCGGCCGTTTTCGTCGCGATACCAGGAATCGCACGCGGTCCACGCGGTACCGGCGAAGCGCGCCTGCAGCGCGCGGTCGCTGGCCGCCTCGACCTCGGCGCGCACCTCGATCGCGCCGGCGACGCGACCGCGCAGCTGCTGCAGAGCCTGGCGGATGTACGCGGCCTGCGCCTCCAGGTAGACGACGATCGAGCCGCCCGAGGTGTTCGTGTTGGGGCCGTACATGACGAACATGCTCGGGAAGCCGGGAACGCACATGCCGAGGTGCGCGTGCGCCCCCTGCGACCAGGACTCGCGCAGATCGACGCCGCCTGAGCCGCTGACGCGCATCGGGAACATGAAGTCGGTCGTCTTGAAGCCCGTCGCCCAGATCACGCAGTCGAGCTCGTGCTCGGTGCCCGCGGCGGTGACGATGCCCGTCGGCGTGAAGCGCGCGATCGCGTCGGTGACGAGCTCGACGTTGGCGCGCTGCAGCGCCGGCAGGTAGTGGGAGCTGAAGAGGATGCGCTTGCAGCCGAACGTGTAGTCGGGCCACGCCTTGGCGCGCACCGCGGGATCCGTGAGCTGTGAGCGCATGAACGCTTCCGAGCGAGCACGCGCGAGACGTCCGAACGTGCGCGGGTGGCGGATCGCGAGCGTCAGCGACTCGGTGTACTCGAACACGAAGCGACGGCGCAGCGCCTGCAGGCCGGGAACGCGTTCGATCGCGGCTTTGATCGGCGCGTTGTAGCGGCGGTTGCGGCGCGGCATGAACCAGTTGCCGGTGCGCTGGAACACGCTCAAGCGCGCGACGACGGGCGCGATCTCGGGCACGAGCTGCACGGCGCTCGCGCCCGTGCCGAGGACCGCGACGCGCTTGCCCGCGAGCGGGTAGTCGTGGTCCCATTCGGCCGAGTGGAAGCTGTGTCCGGCGAACTCCTCGGCCCCCTCGATCCTCGGGCGCGACGGCTGGTCGAGCTGGCCGGTGGCGAGGATCAGCGCGTCGGCCTCGTGCACGGCACCGTCGGCGCTGTGCACGCGCCAGCGGCAGCGCTCCGCGTCCCACGCGCACGAGCTGACGGTCGTGTCCGTCCGCACGAGACGCTCGATGCCATAGGCGCGCGCGACGTCGCGCAGATAGGCGTGGATCTCGGCCCGCGGTGAGCACAAGCGCGACCAGTCGCGCCGCTGGGCGAACGAGAACGAGTACAGGTGACTCGGCACGTCGCAGGCGGCGCCGGGGTAGCTGTTGTAGAACCAGGTCCCGCCGAGGTCGGCCGCCTTCTCGAGGATCGTGATGTCGGCGATGCCGTGACGGCGCAGCTCGATCGCGGCGGCGATCCCGCCGAAGCCGGCACCGACGATCAGCACCTCCAGCTCACGGCTGGAGTCTGACTGCGGACGCTTCGCCGACCCTGACACGCGCTTGCACCTCCCGGCCTTCCGGTTGTTCCATCGAGACTTTATGCCCTTTGCGACAATGCTTCCCGCAGCCAGGCGCCGGCCGCCGGCAACTCCCTCGGGTCGATGTGGTGCGCGGCGTCGGACTCGCGGTAGTCGACGCGCACGCCGGCGCCGCGCAGACGCTCGACGGCGGCGCGCGCGAACTCGACCGCGATCACCCGGTCCCGACGGCCGTGCGCGACGAACGCGCGGGCGCCGCTACGGCCTTCGAGATCTGGATGCCAACCCGCGACCGTCGCAATGAAGCCGGAAAAGGCGAGGACGCCAGCCGGCGCCGGGCGCTCGGCGGCGAACGCCATCGCGTAGCTCATCACGGCTCCCATCGAGAAGCCGCCGAGCACGGTCCGCTCCGGCGCGATCGCGGTCTCGCGCCAAAGCTCGTCGTGCAACTCGGCGAGCGCCGCGCGCGCCGCTTGGAAGCTGTCGGGGTCGGGGTAGCCGACGCGCGGCACCAGGTACCAGTGGAAGCCGGGCGAGTCGGGCAGCTCGACCCCGCGCGGCGCCTGCACGTGGCGACGCCGCGCGCGCCGCTCGAGCTGCCCGACTCGC
>JASLHP010000194.1 GCA_030149625.1 Solirubrobacteraceae bacterium | reverse complement strand
CGGCGGCGATGCTCGGATGGGCCGCCATCAGCGCGCTTGCAAGGCGCGACGGCGCGCGCCTCGACGAGTCTGTTGCGCTGCCGCTCGCGCTCGCCGCCGCGCACGGCGCGTACGGGTGGGGGTTCCTGCGGGGGCTGTTCGACTCCCCACGGCCGACGTGAGCGGCGCATGAACGACGAGCATCTGCCCGCTATCAGCGTCGTGATACCGACGCTGAACTCCGCGAGATACCTGGGCGAGTGCCTGGAGTCGATCGTCGAGCAGGACTTTCCGCGCGAGCTGCTCGAGATCATCGTCGTGGACGGCGGCTCGCGAGACGCGACCCTGGAGATAGCCGAGCTTCATGGCGTGGATCGAATACTCCACAACGAGCTTGCGACCGGAGAGGCAGGGAAGGCCCAGGGCCTGCATCACGCCACACGCGATCTCGTCTTGATGGTCGACTCCGACAACGTCCTCGTTGGCCGTGACTGGCTGCGCATGATGACACGCCCTCTGATGGTGGATCCGTCCGTCGTCTCCGCTGAGTGCCTTCGCTGGGAGTATCGACGCGAGGATCACTTCATCAACCGCTATCAGGCGCTCACGGGCATCAACGATCCGATGTCGCTGTTCGTGGGCAACTACGATCGCTGGTCGGAGTTGCACCAGCGCTGGACGGGCTACCCCGTACACAGCCAGCATCGCGACGGCTGGGAGCGTGTGGAGCTCAGCGCCGCGCACGTGCCGACGATGGGCGCCAACGGCTATCTCGTGCGGCGCGCGGCCTACGCGAAGATCGACGTCGGCGATCACCTGTTCGACATCGACGCGGTCCACGACCTCGTGGCGGCGGGCTCCAACGTGATCGCACGCGTGGACGTGCCCATTCGCCACTATTACTGTGACTCCGTGTCGCGTTTCTACCGAAAGACACGCCGGCGCACCGACGACTTCTTCTACTTCCGCAGTCGGGGCATGCGCACATATCCCTGGACGACTCAACAGCGACTCCGAGTGCTCTGGTTCGTCTCGGCGACCATACTGGTACTGCCGCTCCTCGTGCAGGTGGCGAGGGGCTACCGGCGGATCGCCGACCCGGCTTGGCTGTTTCACCTACCAGCGTGCTGGATCACACTCGGCGTGTATGCGACCGGCGCGCTGCGCGGTGCGATCCGCCCGGCGAAGCTCGATCGAAGCCAGTGGTCACAGTGAGCGAGCGCGCGGAGAGCTGCACTTGCCCGGTGTGCTGCTCGCCAAGGACAGCGTGGGCCTTCGACGCCCATGACCTGGCGCTGCGGGCGCTCGCCGGCGAGTTCCGGTATCGGACCTGTCGGGGGTGCGGGTCGGTCTTCCAGGTGCCGCAGCCGACGGATGCCGAGCTGCGTCGAGCCTACCCGAGCAGCTACGCGCACTATCGCCGAGCGCACGTGCTGCGCGAGCGCATCGCCGCGCCTCTCACGATGCCGGAGGCTCGTCGCTTCATGAGACATAGTGACAACAGCGGTCACCTCATCGAGCTGGGTGCCGGGAGCGGTCAGTTTCTCGAACGGCTGAAGCGGTGTGGCTGGACAGGTCGGATGGAGGCGATCGAGCTCGACGAGCCCACCGCAGGCGCGCTCGCGAGACGCATGGGCATCTCGGTGCGCGCGGCCGACCTCGATCGCGAGACGCTGCCCACGGCTGCATACGACGCGATCGTGATGCGACACGTGCTCGAGCACGTCCGCCGACCTGGAGACACGCTGGAGATGGTCTATCGCGCGCTGCGACCCAGTGGCGTCCTGCTGATCGGGACCCCCGACGTGCGGGCCCTGTCCGCACGCATATTCGGGCGACACTGGTGGGGCTACGAGGTCCCGCGCCATCTGGTCGTCTTCTCGAGCACCGCGCTCGTCTCGTTACTACGACGAATCGGCTTCGAGCCGCTCGATCAATGGTCTGGGTTCTCGCCCCAGATGTGGAGTGCCAGCCTCGGTCTGCTCCTGGCCGATCAGCGACGACCTCGCGGGTGGCATCGCATCGCGGGCTCGCCACTCAACCCTGTCACGGCCGTGGCATTCGGCGCCGGCGCCGCCGTGGAGGCGCTATCGGGACGCTCGACGATGCTCAGCGTCGTCGCTCGCCGGCCACCGACGTCTGCCCGCGTAGTCGATCGCGCCCGGTGCCCGCACGGCCGCGGGTCCGAACGACGCGATGCGACGGCAGAGCTCGAGTCGCGCGAATGACCACGAACAGCAAGACGGCGATGCGACTTTCGGCTGGCCACGAGGCGTCCGGGGACGCGCCGCGGCCCCGCCAGCCGCGCCGGCTGGTCTCGGACAGTGCCTTCGTAGTGCTCGTCAACGGCACTTTCGGCCCGCCTCCGGCGGCCGGCGTGCTCGAATACCTCCTCGCTCAGCAGGCGCGCCGGGTGACGGCCGTGTCGCACCCGCTGAACGCCGAGGACGGCGATCGGCACACGATCACGACATACGAGCGGGGACGGGAGCCTGTCCGGCGCTCGGTGAGGCTGCCGGCGCGCCCGCCCTACACCTACGCGCTGGACGTGCTCGTGCCGCCGAGGCTCCCACGCGCCGATGCGTGGATCGCCTTCAACAATCTCCTGGGCGCACGCGGGCTGCTCGAGCGCGGCATCGGCCGCGCCGGACAGGTTCTGTACTGGGCCGTCGACTTCGTGCCGGATCGCTTTGGCAAGGGGAATCCTCTGACGCGCGCCTACGATGCGGCTGATGCGCTGTGCTGTCGCCACGTCGACCTCAGGGTGGAGCTCTCGACGCAGGCGCTCGCGGGGCGCGACGCGCGCCTTCGGCTCAGCGCCGAGGAGGGAGCGCCGCGAGTCATCGCGCCGGTCGGCGCCTGGGTCGAGCGTGTCCCGGTCGTGCCTCATGAGGGCTGGAGATCTCGTCGCGTCGTGTTCATCGGACATCTGGTGGAGCGCATGGGCGGCGACACGGTCATCGAGGCGATGGCGGTGCTCGCGAAGCGAGGGATTGACGTCACGGCCGACATCGCCGGCCACGGCCCCATGGAGCAGCTGCTACGCGAGCGCAGCACGCGTCATGGCTTGGACGATCGCGTGCGCTTTCATGGCTTCATCTCTGACCATCGCCGTCTCGAGCGCCTCCTCGCAGAGGCAGCGGTGGCCCTCGCGCCGTACAGCACGCGCGTGGAGTCGTTCACGCGCTACGCGGACCCGTCGAAGCTCAAGTCCTATCTGGCGGCGGGGCTGCCGATCCTGCTGACGGACGTCCCGCCCAACGCACACGATCTGGTCGCGCACGCTGGCGCGCAGCTGCTCGCCGATGATCCCGTGGCACTCGCCGACGCGATCGAGCGCACGCTCGCCGACCCTGCCGAGTGGCAACGACGGCGCCTCGCGGCACGACGCTACGCGCGTCAATTCGACTGGGGCAACATCGTCGGCGAGGTGCTGCGACACGCGGGCTTCGCGGCTCAGGCTGCTTGACCAGCCCAGCGTTCGACGTTCTGCTCATGAATCTCGCGCAGGATGTCCGCGATTGCGTACCGCGGCGTCCAATCGGGATAGTCCTGCTCGAACGGGTCCAGATCGCTGATCCACCAGCGGTGGTCGCCGATCCTGCTCGCGTCGCTCAGCGACCAGTCCAGCTCGCGCCCGGTGATCTGCTGGCAGAGCTCGATCGCCTCGAGCATCGAGCAGTTGGAGCGACGTCCACCGCCGATGTTGTAGACGGCGCCGGGCTTGGGGCTGCGCTGAAAGGCCGCGAACGCCTCCACCAGATCAGCGCTGTGAATGTTGTCGCGAACCTGCTTGCCGGCGTACCCGAACACGGTGTAGTGCTCGCCGGTGACCGTGCATCGCATCAGATACGAGAGGAAGCCGTGCAGCTGCACGCCGGCGTGGTTGGGGCCGGTGAGACATCCCCCGCGGAAGCACACGGTTGGCATCGCGAAGTAGCGTCCGTACTCCTGCACGAGTAGATCGGCCGCGGCCTTGGAGACGCCGAACAGGGAGTGCATCGAAGTGTCGATCGACATGCTCGCGTCGATCCCGCGGTGAAAGCGATGCCCCTCCTCCAGCTCGAGGCGCGCCTCGAGCTCCAGCAGTGGCAGCCGGTTGGGGCGATCGCCGTACACCTTGTTCGTGGAGCACATGACGAATGGCGCGTCCGGCGCGTGTCGCCGTGATGCCTCGAGCAGATTGAGCGTGCCGTTCGCGTTCACCGCAAAGTCCACCTGGGGCGCCGACGCCGCCCAGTCATGCGATGGTTGCGCAGCCGTGTGGACGACGAGCTCGATCGCTCCCCGATGGCGCGAGAACAGACGCATGATCCCGTCGGCGTCGCGAATGTCGAGCTCGACGGTGTGGAACTCCGGATGCAGCCGGCACAGCCGCTCTGTGGTCTCGGCGGTCGACGCCAGCTCCCCGAAGAACTGTGCTCGCATGTTGTTCTCCACGCCGACGACGTCGAAGCCCGCCTCGACGAAGTGGGACACGGCCTCGGAGCCGATCAGTCCGCCGGAGCCCGTGACGATCGCTATCGGCGTGCTGGAGCTCACCGCGTGTCGTCCTCGCGCGACCGCCGCGGGACCGTGTGCGCTCCCGCTTGGCCGGCGCCGGTGAATTGCAGGTCCGCCACCTCGACGCTGACGCTGGGCCCGCCTTCGACGCTGCTCAGCGGCTGCGGTTCGGGCGTCGCCACCAGCCGGATGTCGGTGTGTCTGGAGAAGTGCAGCGGTATCGTCACTCGCGCGTTGTTGTCGACGACTCCCGCGCGGAGCACGCGGCCGCGTTCGTCGAGAATCGTCACTCGGTGAGGACGTTCGTAGGAGGCGAGCGTCATCGACAGGACGCCGCTGCAACGCGTGCACGTGCCCACCAGGTTGATCGTCCCGCTCGCGTGTTCGAGCAAGTTGACCGGACCCGCGGCAGTCGACAGCGTCGCCCCGAAACCGTCGCCGGCGGCCACCAGCGCGGGACTCTGCGCTCGCGCTGTCACGAGATAGAGAGACGCGTACGGTTCGCGTGCGATCAGACGGAAGCCTGCCCCGGGCTCACCGGCGGCGGGCCACGTTCCCCAGGAAGCCGGCGTCGCGTCGAGCAGCACGTAGCGAACTCCCAGCGTCGCGAGTCGCGACGCGGTGGTGGGGTTGGACAGCTGGGCGAGCGAGAAAGCGAGTCGTTCCTGGAAGGAGCCTTCCTGATAGCCGCCGACCAGGGGCTTGCCATAGCTGCCCTCGTAGAAGATGTCGCTGTACGTGTTGAAGCTGGCAGCCGCGAGCGGATATTCGGAGACCAGTCCCGCCGGCTCGTGCGCCAGCGTCCGATAGATCTTCGGCTGCGGGATCTCATCGACGTTTCCGTGCTGTGGCGCCCATAGGTCCAGCGGCACGGCGATGCTTGCCAGCGTGAGCACTCCGATCCTGGCCCAGCGCGAGCGCCCGCGAGTGAGCACGTCCAGTCCGATCGCCGCGAGCAGCGTGCAGGCGAGCATCACGACGATGACGATCCGTGAGTAGACTCGCCAGGTGGTCGTCAGCTTCGCGATGAAGTGCGATGGAAATGGCACCGTGACGCCGAGGATCTGTGCTTCGGGCGGCATCGAGGTGACGACGGCGACGAGCGCGACGAGCGCGAGCATCAGCACGACTTGGCTCAACCGGGCCGTGACTCTGCGACGCACGAACGCGGCGAACGCCACGAGCGCCAACAGCATCACCGTGATGCCGATGTAGAGCGTGTCCTCGATGCCCGATCCGTCGTAGGGATAGCTCGCCAGATCGCCGCGGGAGTCGCCGCCGAAGACCGGGCTCTTGAGGTCGGGAAGGAGATACTCGAGCGGATGAGCCGCGTAGAACTCGAGTTCCGTCGTGGTGTGCGTTCGCGCGCCAAGCACTTCACCTTCGTTCACGGTGCTGAGGCTGACCAGGCCTGCCAGGAACACGCACACGAGCAGGGCGGCGAGCAGCTGCGGCCCCAGCATCGCGCGCACTTCGCGCTTGCGCCACGCGACGAACAGCGCGGCGGCGGTCGCCGTTGCGAACAGCACCCCGCCGAAGAGGATGAAATACGGTGACCACCACATGCACAGCGCCACCGCGAGGCCGGCCAGCAGGCCGTTGCGGCGCGTCGGATGCCACGCGAGCTCGACGAGCCGCCAGACAGCCAGCACGAACACCCACCCCTGCATGTTTTCCGGGTGCCCGCGGCCGTTGATGGCGGCAAATGGGTAGAACGCGAACGCCCAGCCGGCGATCAGGGCCGCCCACGCGTTGCCGGTGAGTCTGCGCGCGAGCAGGAAGGTCGCGACACCGGTCAGCGTGTATCCCACGAGGACGTATAGATTCCAGGCTGCGATCACCCCAAACAGGGTCGTCAGCAGATACAACGTGAGCACCGACGGTGCCGAGGCGAGATCGCGTGGCCAGGGAATCGGTATACCCGCGGGCGCACCGAACTGGCTGATCGTGCCGGAGAGGAAGGGGTCGTAGTGATGCGCGACGATCGTGCGATAAAACGCCATCGCGCCGTAGGGGTCGCCGGGTGCACCGTAGATGCCATGGCCGAGGTGCAGCACCGCCGGCCATGTCAGATAACAGGCGAAGCCTAGATACAGAGCGCCGGCAAGCACGAGCTCCACCTGACGCCGCCGCGTTAGCGTCGCGATCCGGCCCCGAAGGCTCGATGGCCAGGCCGGGCGACCTGCGAGAACGCCTGTGACCGTCTCGTTCACGGGCGGCCGACGAGCGTCTCGATGGATGCGCGCGATCTCGACGGCGAGCTCGAGGCTGACGCGTCGAGCGTCTTCGCGATGTAGGTCCGCTCGCGCTGATGCGCGGAGAACTGGCGCACGTACCAGTGGCGCAGGTGAAGACGGTAGGCGATCGCGAGTGTGTCAATGAACATGCGTCGCACGGCTTGGCTATTGACACCAGTGCCGGTGAAGCGGTACTCGAGGCGGATCGGCATTTCCTCGATGCGATCGAACCCAAACGCGACGCCTACGGCCAGCAGCTCGAGATCGAAGGCGTAGCGCTTGATCAGCAGCAGCGGCACCACCACCTCGAGCATCTCGCGCCGGAAGACCTTCGCGCCCACCTGCGTGTCGCGCACGTTGACCTGGATCAGCGATCGCACGAGCAGCTGAAACAGCCACGACAGGATGCGCCGGCGCGTTGGATAGTCGACCTGGCTGTCGCGGTGGCGCTTGCTGCCGATGACGGCGTCGATTTCAGCGTGCTCGAACCTGCGCACCGCATCGACGATCGCCCGCGGCTCAACGTCGAGATCAGCATCTAGCCAGCCCACGAGGCGTCCACGCGCGTAGGGAACGCCGACGCAGATCGCGTGTCCCTTGCCCTGGTTCAGGGCATAGTCCAGGACACGAACACGCGGATCGCCGATCGCCTCCGCCTCCGCGGCCGTGCAATCGGTGCTGCCGTCACAAACCACCAACACCTCAAACGGCGCGTCCAGCGCCTCCAACGCGCGCACGACCGTGCGTATGTTCCCGGCGACGTACGCGTCGCCGTTGTAGACCGGAACGATGAGTGTCAGTAGCGGCGCGATCATTTTCCGACACTCATCACACAACCGTCGGGTGCCGCCGACGGTTGCGTGCGACGAGCGGCGACGCCGCGCACGATCGGGTGAAAGATGCACTCGTTGACGATCAGCAGCAGCGCGATCACGCAGGCCTGGACCGTCGCGATCTGCGTCGGCGACGAGTGCAGGGCGGCGATCGAGCTGACCTGCAGCGTCACGCCGCCGGCGAACAGCCAGACCAGACGACGGTCCTCGATCGCGACGGTGTAGACGACCAGCAGGTACAGCAGCGCCAGGCACGTGCCGGCACAGACGATCGGCAGCACGCCGGCCGCGGCGTGCTCATACTTGACACCGAACATCAGCCGCAGGACGAGGTGCGGCGAGAGCGCCGCGGGCACAGCCACGAGCAGCGTCGTGATGGCGACGAGAAGCGCCGCAACCCGCAGCACGCGCCGCGCCGAGCCCTCCAGGTGCATCGCCTTGGCGGCGCTGGGAACCATCACCACGGCCACCGCGCCCGGCAGGAAGATCACGATCTTCTCGACCGTGACAAGGGCTGCGTATTCGCCCGCGGCGCGTGCTGTGAGCAGCAGCTTGGCGAGCAGCACGTCGAGGTTGGAGATCAGCGCGAAGCCGATGAACACGCCGCCGGCGGCGAGCGTACGCCGGTCTGGGACCCTGCGTAGTCCGGCCCTGGCCGCACCGGTGCCACCGCGCAGCAGGTGGTGGCGTGAGAGGTAGGCGATCGCGCCGAGCACCGCCAGACAGCCGAGTGCCTGCCCGAACAGCGGGCCCCCGGCGCCGCCGCCGGCGAGCGCCCATGGCACACCGATGACGATGCGTGACAGCGCGACGACGAGCATCACCGCCCCGAGGGCGACGAATCGCTCCATTCCCTGCAACACGCCAAAGCAGACGGGCATCAGAAACGACATCACCAGCAGCGGCGCGAGCGCGATCGCCGGACCGACCGTCTGCAGGTCGAGAACCTGCTCGAGCAGCGGTATGCACAGCGCGTACACGAAGCCGACGATCAGCGCGAGCATGCCGATGTGCGCGACCGCGTGGCGAATCAGATAGCGGACGCGCTCGTGCTCGCCCTCTGCGAGCAACACCGCGATCCGCTCGGCGACGACAGTCTGCGCCGCTCCGGTGGGAACGGCGGCGATCACGCTGAACGCGATCAGGGCCGTGAGGTCGCCATACGACGCCGGCGAGAGCAGGCGGCTGAAGATGATGTTGGACGCGTAGTTGGTGACGCTCGCCAGCAGCGTCAGCCCGACCATGACCGTTGTCGCCCGCCCCAGCCGTGCAGTGACACGCGCCGTCGGGCCAGTTGCGAGCGTCGCGTCCGTGACAGCGATCTGACTCATGCTCACAGCGTCGATCGCGCCCGGTGAACGGGTCGAACAGGGGCGAGCTCGTGCCGGCTCGCGCGGGGGCGGAGCAGAGCGTGTAATCGCAATCCAAGCACCGGCGCATAGTTCCATCAGACCGACACCTGTGCAACATCCGGACGCAGCCGGTCTGGCCCCGAGAACCGCCGCTCATGCCCAGGCCAACTAATCTCGCGATCGTCGGGCACCCTCGCGGGCGTTAGCGGCTCGTCAGTTCTCCGCCAATGTCTCCGATGGCGCCGGTGGCGGTGCCCGTCTGCCAGCGGTCATCGCGCCCCGCATGGGCGCTCACGTCAGCGTGGGGGACGGGCTCACGACGGTCGCGCGCACCTAGAATGAGCGCCCCGTGACGGCTTCCACCCGACACCCGCTGCTTCCCGCTCGCGCCGTCAACCCACAGCAACAGCTGCCCGAGCTCGAGCTCGACGTGCTCGAGCGCTGGCGCGAGCGCGACGTGTTCGCCGAGTCGCTGCGCCGGCGCGAGGGCGCCGAGCAGTGGGTCTTCTACGAGGGCCCGCCGACCGCGAATGGCCCGCCGGGCTCACACCACGTGCTCTCCCGCGTGTTCAAGGACATCTACCCGCGCTTTCAGACGATGCGCGGCTATCGCGTGGAGCGCAAGGGCGGCTGGGACTGCCACGGCCTGCCGGTGGAGATCGCCGTCGAACAGGAGCTCGGCATCCGCCACAAGGCCGAGATCGAGGAGTACGGGATCGCGCGGTTCAACGCGAAGTGTCGCGAGTCGGTGTTCACGTTCCTGGAGGAGTGGAATCGGCTGACCGAGCGAATCGGCTTCTGGATCGATCTCGAGCACGCGTACCGCACGCTGGACGAGACCTACATCGAGTCGGTGTGGTGGGCGCTGGCGCAGATCGATGCGCGCGGCCTGCTGTACGAGGGCCGCAAGGTCTCGCCGTACTGTCCGCGCTGTGAGACGACGCTGTCCTCACACGAGGTCGCGCTCGGCTATCGAGACGTGGTCGACCCGAGCGTGTTCCTGAAGCTGCCGGTGCGCGGCGGCGAGGAGCGACTGCTGGTGTGGACGACGACGCCGTGGACGCTGCCGGGAAACGTGGCGGTGGCGGTCTCGCCGACGGCCACGTATGTGAAGGCGCGCGTAGATGACGAGTATCTCCTCGTTGCCGAGGCGCGCCTCGCGGCGGTGCTCGGCGAAGACGCGCGGGTGCAAGATCGCTTCACGGGCTTGGAGCTGGTCGAGCGCTACGGCTCCTACGAGGGACCGATCTTCGCGGCGAGCGACCGCGCGCCGGGCCCCCTGCCGATCCTGACGGACGAGTTCGTGACGACCGAGGACGGCACTGGCATCGTGCACCTGGCGCCGGCGTTCGGCGAGGACGACTACCGCGTGGCCGCGGCCTCGCCGCTCGTGCCCTTCGATCCGACGCGCGCGGAGACGCTGTACAACCCGGTGAAGCCGGACGGCAGCTACGACGCGCGCCCGCGCAGCCGCACCGGCGAGAGCTACGAGGGTCGCTTCGTCAAGGATGCGGCGCTCACGGCCGAGCTGATCGAGGACTTGCGCGAGCGCGGCCTGCTGCTGCGCGTGCAGGACTACGAGCACTCCTACCCGCACTGCTGGCGCTGCGGCACGCCGCTCCTCTACTACGCCAAACCGTCCTGGTACATCGCGACGTCGAAGCTGCGCGACGAGCTGCTGGCGGCCAACGAGACGGTCAGCTGGCATCCGCCGCACGTCAAGCATGGGCGCTTCGGCGACTGGCTGCAGAACAACGTCGACTGGGCGCTCTCGCGCGAGCGCTACTGGGGCACGCCATTGCCCGTGTGGCGCTGCCCGGCTGGGCACGTGCACGTGGTCGACTCCTTTGCGGAGCTGGCGGAGCGCTCGGGCACGACGCTGGCTGACCATCACCGCCCCTACGTCGACGAGCTGTCCTTCCCGTGCCCGCATGCCGCGGACGGCGATCCGAGCGCCACATCGGCGCGATCACGGAGGACACCGGGCCTTGGGGGGGCGGGCTCCGGCGAGTCGCGCTCGTGCGGCGAGCCCATGAGACGCGTGCCGGAGGTGATCGACGTGTGGTTCGACTCGGGCGCGATGCCGTTCGCCCAGCACCACTTCCCGTTCGAGCACACGGACACGTTCGAGTCGTCCTTCCCGGCGGACTTCATCTGCGAGGCCCAGGACCAGACGCGCGGCTGGTTCTACTCGCTGCTCGCCGTCGCGACGCTCTTGGAGCGACAAGCGCCGTATCGCAACGTCGTCTGCTTGGGGCTGATCCTCGACGAGGACGGCCAGAAGATGTCGAAGTCGAAAGGCAACGCGGTCGAGCCATGGCACATTCTCGACAGCTATGGCGCAGACGCGTTGCGCTGGTACTTCTTCACGTCCAAGCAACCGTGGGACGGCTACCGCTTCTCCGCCGAGACGATCGGCGAGGGCGTACGGCTGTTCCTCAAGCAACTGTGGTCTACGTACTACTTCTACTGCCTCTACGCGCTCGCGTCCGCCGAGCAGTTGGGCGCGTCCGCGGCGCCTGACACGGGATCCGCCGACGCGCAGGCGGCGGCCGGCCCAGACGCGGATCTCGACCGCTGGGCGCTGTCGCGCACGATCGCCACAGCCGAGCTAGTCGCCGAGCGCCTCGACGCCTATGACGCCACGAGCGCGGGGCGGGCGATCGCGGAGCTCCTCGACGAGCTTTCGAATTGGTACGTGCGACGCTCGCGCAGGCGATTCTGGGACGGCGAGGCCGCGGCGTTCCAGACGCTGCGCACGTGCCTGCTCACCGTGGCGAAGCTGCTGGCGCCGTTCTGTCCGTTCGTAGCCGATGAGATCTACGACAACCTCGACGGCGAGCTCGAGAGCGTGCACCTGTGCGACTTCCCGGACGCAGCCGAGCTGGGAGCACGCGACGAGGAGCTCGAGCAGGCGATGGCGGTGGCACGCGAGACGGTTCGCCTCGGTCTGGGCGCACGCGGACAGGCCAAGATCAAGGTCCGCCAGCCGCTGCGCGAGGCGGTGGTCGTCGCCGACGGACGCGAGCGCGCTGCGATCGAGCGCCTCGCCGGCGTGGTTCGCGAGGAGCTCAACGTGCGTTCGGTGCGCTTCGTGACGGCCGCGGATGAGCTCGGCAGCTACGAGGCCAAGGCCAACTATCGCAAGCTGGGACCGCGATTCGGCAGCGACATGCCGCTGGCGGCCGAGGCGATCGCGGCGCTCGACTCCGCGCACGTCGCGGCCACGCTGCGCGACGGCGGCCAGATCGGGATCTCGGTGGCCGGGCGCGAGCACACCTTGACCGCCGAGGACCTGCTGCTGAGCATGCGCGCGCCCGACGGCTATAGCGTCGAGCGCGAAGGGGCCCATGCGGTCGCGCTCGACCTCGCGATCGATGCGGACCTGCGCCGCGAGGGCCGCGCTCGCGAGATCGTTCACGCGGTCCAGAACGCCCGCAAGAGCGCCGGTCTACAGATCGAGGACCGCATCGAGCTCGCGCTCGGCGGCGCGTCCGAGCTGATCGACGCAGCGGCGAGCTACGGGGACTACATCGCCGGCGAGACGCTCGCGCTGGCGGTCGAGCTCGGCGACAGAGCCACGGCCGCGAGCACGGCGATGGCCTACACCGAGCACACCGAGGTCGACAGCCTGCCGATGAGCATCTCGCTGAGCCGCGTCGATCCGGGGCGCCGCGCCAAGCTCCAGCCTACGCAGCCGTGAGCGCCGGCTCCAGCTCCTGCTCGAGCTTCTTCTTCGGGTACGCACCGACGACCGTCTTCACCGGCTGACCCGCCTTGAACAGGATCATCGTCGGGATCGACAGAACCTGGAAGCGGGCGGCGGTCTGCGGGTTCTCGTCGATGTCGAGCTTGACGATCCGCAGCTCCGGCCGCTCGGAGGCGATCTCCTCTAGCACGGGCGCAACGACGCGGCACGGGCCGCACCACGGCGCCCAGAAATCGACGAGCACGTGTCCGTCGGCCTCGAGCACCTCGGCGTCGAAGTTGTCGTCTGTGATCTGTGTGAGGGTGCCTGCCATCGTGATCTCCTTGGTCGCTTGCCCATCACTATACAAACTGAAGCACGCCCGCATCAGGTGCGGGGGTCGCGCCGTGCCGAGGCGCGACTGTCCGCCGTGCCGAGGCGCGACTGTCCGCCGTGCCGAGCCAGGCCCGGAGGGCGCGGCTAGCTCGTCATGCCGAGCATGTCGGTGACATCGACGTAGCTGCGGTTGCGTCGGTCCCTGCGATGTCCGACCGCCCGCAGCAGGAAGTTCGGCCCCCGGCGCGGCACTCGAGCCACGTCAAGCCAATCGCCCGGTAGGTCGTCGCGGACGAAGAAGGCATTCAATCCGCCCAGGTCCGTGTGCACCAACCGATATCCCTTGGTGGCGCCGAGCGCGCACAGGGCCTCGATCGACGCGCCAAAGTAATCAGTTCCACTCCAGCCCCCCTGGAGGTCCGGTTTCTGCACTAGTTTGGCATCGACGGCGATCGACGAGTTGTACTCGATCACGACCACGCGCGGACGGAATGAGCTGACTGCTTGCCATACCCAGAAGTCTCCCCCGTCGATGTCAATCGAGAGAACATCGGGCGTCGACGGCACACCGGCTCGCGAGAAGAGCTCCTCGATGTTCTCGGGCGTCACCAGCTCACACAATGTGGTGACGCCCGAATTCCACTTGTACTTGGCGGCGAGTCGCTCGTGCAGACGCTCGTTCGCCTCGATGAAGAGCCCCGGCCAGCCCATCCCGTCGGCGAGAAAGACACAGTTGCCCTCCGCGCCTGAGTCCATCCCAAACTCGACGAAGAACGGAGCGGACGGCCAGCCGATCCGTCTCAGGATCTCGACCATCACGCCATCCTCGCCGTGTTGAGAGCTGGCGCGCAGCTCGAACGGCGTCAGATCGCGCTGTGTCGTCGTCGTGGGCTCCGCGTCGGCACGCCGATGTAGCTCAGCGGCGGCGAGATAATAAACCCGCGGTGTGCTGCGGTGGCGGGCGATGACGAGCTCGATCGCAGTGTCGATGCTGATCCGTACGCCATCTCTCAGTTTCTTTCCGAGCGACATGGTTTCACTATACGAGACACTGGTGAACCCGCTCTCGACCGAGTCCCGAGCGAGCTTCCACCCACTCGAGAC
>JASLHP010000070.1 GCA_030149625.1 Solirubrobacteraceae bacterium | reverse complement strand
TGCCCGTCCGGCCGCGAGCGCGCCTGTGCGGAGCGTGTGATCGCGGAGCTGCGGGCGCTCGGCGTCGACGCCGACGAGGACGACGCCGGTCAAGCGGCCGGCTCGGATTGCGGCAACCTGCTGGCGTTCATCCCCGCGGACCGGCCTGCCGGCTCGCGGGAGGGCGCCGAGCGACGGCGTTCGCTGATGCTATGCGCGCACCTCGACACGGTGCCGTTGCAAGCGCGCGTCGAGCCGGTGCTCGTCGAAGGCGGATGGGAGAACGCGAACGACGGCATCCTCGGCGCCGACAACAAGGCAGCTATCGCGGTGTTGCTGGCGCTCGCCCGCCACGTGCGTCGCGAGGGTGCGCCGGTGGATCTCGAGCTGCTGTTCACCGTCGGCGAGGAGCAGGCGCTCGCAGGCGCTCGCGCGTTCGACGCGTCGCGGCTGAAAAGCGACTTCGGTTTCGTGTTCGATCACGCCTCGCCGATCGGCGAGGTCGTCGTCGACTCGCCTACCCACTTTCGCGTGCAAGCGTCGTTCCGGGGAGCCGCGGCGCACGCGGGGATTCGTCCCGAGGACGGTCGCAGCGCGATTCTCGCGGCGGCGCGTGCGATCGCGTCGATGCAGCTCGGCCGTCTCGACGCCGGCGCGACCGTCAACGTCGGCACGATCGCTGGCGGTAGCGCGATGAACGTTGTCGCCGAGAGCTGCACGCTGGTCGCGGAGGCGCGCGCGCTCGATGATCAGCGTGCCGAGGCGGTCGTCGCTGAGATCGTCGACCGGCTGCACGAGGCGGCGAATCTTCCAGATTGCGACTGCGACGTGGACATCGTCGTGCAACGAAGCTTCTCCGGCTACAGCCTGCCCGCGAGCAGTCGGCCGGTGCGTGTGGCCGAGCAGGCGCTGCGCGCGTGCGGACACGAGCCGGTGCGGATCGCGAGCGGCGGCGGCTCGGATGCCAACGAGCTGATCGCGCAGGGCTTCGCGACCGTGAACCTGGCGAATGGGACCGAGCGCAACCACGAGCCCGGGGAGCGCGTGAGCGCAGCCGCGCTCGAGGAGATGCTCGACGTCGCGCTCGCCCTGCTGGACGAGGCCGCGGGCGCCGGGCCCGCCGCGGCCCTGTAGCTTGCGCTGGCGATGCTGAAGCTCCGGCCCGCCATCGTCGTCGAGACCCGCCGCGCGGGCGCCGAGCCGATGGCCGAGGCCGCGGGCTCGCGTGCGAAGTCGAAGAGAGGCGCGCATGCCGGTGTGCCTGTCGGCGAGCAGCGGCTGGTGGTCGAGCTCGCAGCCGGCGCGGCGTCCTCGCACGCCGCCCGAGCGGGCGAGCGCCGCGAGGCGATCGCCGACGTCGGCCTCGTGGGGGTCGCGGAGGTTGGCGACGAAGTGATCGTCAACGTGCAGGCGCTCGACCTCGGGCTTGGCTCGGGCGGCTTCGACGTGGTGCACGTCAACCTCACCCGTGGACTCGACGCCCAGGAAGATCGCAGCGCTCCGCGCCCGCACGTGATGAAGCTCAACTACACGAGCCTGCAGCACGCGATCGAGCCTGTCGAGCGCGAGCAGCTGCGGCTTGCGCTCGAGCGCCCCGTGGCAGTGCTCGCCCTGCACGGACAGCTAGCGGGTGTCGCGTGGGCGTTCGCGCAGGGCGCCCCGGGGGCGAAGCTCGGCTACGTGCAGACCGAGGGCGGCGCACTGCCGGGTGGGCACTCTCACACTGTGCGCATGTTGCGCGAGCGCGGGCTGCTCGCCGGTCACGTGACGGCCGGGGCGGCCTTCGGCGGTGAAGCCGAGGCGATCACGACAGTGGGCGCGCTGCACCACGGCCTGCACGTGCTCGGCTGGGATGCCGCTGTGTGCGGTCCCGGTCCCGGGATCGTCGGTTCGAGCTCCTCGCTGGGCCACGGTGGCATGTCGGCGCTCGACTCCGCGCACGTGGCGCTGGCGCTCGAATGTCAGACGCTGCTCATAGCGCGTATGTCCTCGGGCGATGAGCGCAAGCGCCATCGTGGCATCTCCCACCACACGCTCACCGTGCTCGACCTGCTGCTCGAGCCGGTCACCGTGGCACTGCCCGCCGGTGTGCGCTCACCCGTGGGCGCGGACCTTCGCGCCGGTCTCAGCGCGGTGTTCGGCGGCGCGATGCCGAGCGCCCAGGCGAGCGATGGGCCGATGATGGATCTCGAGCGACCGATCGTAGATCGGCCAGCACGGATCGCGCGGCACGACTGGCGCCGAGCGAGCGTCGATCTGCCCGCCTATGCCGCAAGCGGCCTGCCCGCCGAGACGATGGGCCGCGGCCTCACCGGCGATCCGCTGTTCTTCGGCGCCGCGCTCGCAGGCGGGAGCGTGCTCGCGCAGCTGGCCGGCGAGCTCGTTGGCCAGGCAAGCGAAGAGGCTTCGTGACCGGGATGGCGTCGTGAGCGGCTCGTTCGAGGCGCTCGGCGGCGACAGCGTCTACAGCGGCCGCCTCGTGGACGTCCGCATTGAGCGCTTTCGCCACGCCGATGGCGAAGAGGTCTCACGCGAGATCGTTCGCAACCAGGGCGCCGTGGGCATCGTCGCCCACGACAAGCAGCATGTGTGGCTCGTGCGCCAGCCGCGTGAGGCGGTCGGCGAGACCGCCCTGCTGGAGATTCCCGCCGGGCGCCTCGATGTGGCCGGCGAGCAGCCGCTCGCGGCGGCGCGGCGCGAGCTCGCGGAGGAGATCGGTTGCGGCGCGCGCGTGTGGGATCCGATCCGCGCCTACTACACGAGCGCGGGCTTCACCGACGAGCTCGTGCACCTGTTCCACGCAAGCGAGCTGTACCCCGAGCATGCGCGCAGCGACGAGCAGGAGCGCATCGAGATCGTGCATTGGCCGCTCCGAGAGCTGCAGGATGCGATCGAGCAGTGCCGCGACGCGAAGACGCTGATCGGCCTGATGTGGCTCGCGCGACGGCTGAATCTCTGATTGCACCGGCAAGGAGCGACCTCGCCGTCAGCGAAGCTCAGGGGCGATGCCCGTCGAGACTGTCGAGACAGCACCGCGAGCAGTCGCACCGACGGCAATCTCGCCGCCAAACGACTTCGAGCCGCACCCGCACGTGCCTGCCGCCGCTCCAGGCGCGAGCACGATCGGTCCGCAGCTGCTCGACTTCCTCGCGTATCTGGAGCTCGAGCGTGGGCTCTCGCGGAACACGCTCGATGCGTATCGAACGGACCTCTTGCAGCTCGGAGAGTTCCTCGCGCGTCGCGGGCTGTCCGCGGAGCGCGCCCAGCACGGCGATCTGGCGACGTTCCTTTCGGGGCTGGGCGTGGCGCCGAGCACGCTCGCGCGCAAGGTCGCGTGTCTGCGCTCCTTCTACCGCTATCTGCGCCGCGAGGGCACGGTCGAGCATGACCCGACCGCCGATCTGCGCGGCCCCCGCAAGCCACAGCGCTTGCCGCGTGTGCTGACGCGCGAGCAGGTCGCGCGCCTGATCGAGCAGCCGCGGGGGACCGATCCGCTGGCGCTGCGCGACCGCGCGCTGCTCGAGGTGATGTACGCGTGTGGGCTGCGTGCCTCGGAGGCCGTCGGGCTCGAGCTGGCAGATCTGGATCTCGACGAGGGCCTTCTGTGCGCGCGCGGCAAGGGCTCCAAGGAGCGCATCGTGCCGATCGGGCGCCGGGCGGTGGCGGCGCTGCTCGCTTACTCGCGCGCGGGGCGTCCCGCGTTGCTCGCCGGTGAGCAGCCGGGTGCGGCGCGCACACAGACGCGCCTGTTTCTCAACAACCGCGGCCGCGGGCTCACGCGCCAGGGCCTATATAAGATCATCCAGGGCCACGCGCGCAGCGCGGGGCTGCACGAACGCATGAGCCCGCACACGCTGCGCCACAGCTTCGCCACGCACCTGCTCGCCGGCGGTTGTGACTTGCGCTCGCTGCAGGAGATGCTCGGCCACGCCGACCTCGCGACGACGCAGGTCTACACGCACCTGTCGGCGGAGCGTCTCAAGCACGCGTACTTCAGCGCGCACCCGCGCGCGTCGAGCACACCATAGGGTGAGCGTCTCCCGCTCTTCCCGGCGTGCGTTCGTGCTCGTCATCGACGCATGTGGCGTCGGCGCGCTGCCCGACGCTGAGGCCTATGGCGATGAGGGCGCGAACACCCTGAGCCATCTCGCGGACGCGCTCGGTGGCCTCGATCTGCCGGTGCTCGGCTCGCTGGGCCTCGGCTCGATCCTGCCGCTGCGCGGCGTGCCGCCGAGTGAGCATCCGGCGATCCATGGCCGCCTGCATCCATTGGGGCCGGGCAAGGACTCGATCAGCGGCCATTGGGAGCTGATGGGCGTCCTCGCCAAGTCCGCGCTACCGACCTACCCGCGCGGGTTTCCGCCGGAGGTTCTGGAGCGCGTCGAACGGGCGAGCGGATACGCGATGATCTGCAATCGGCCCGACAACGGCATCGCGGCGATCGAGCAGTTCGGATCAGAGCACCTGCGCACGGGCTCGCTGATCCTCTACACCTCGCAGGACTCGGTGCTGCAGCTCGCGGCGCACGTCGAGCGCGTGCCCGTGCCGGAGCTCTATCGCGCGTGCGAAGCAGCGCGCGCGGCGATGAGCGGCGAGCACGCCGTGGGTCGGGTGATCGCGCGTCCGTTCGCGGGAGTCGAGGGCGCGTTTGCGCGCACGGACGCGCGCCGCGACTTCGCGCTGCGCCCGCCCACCCGCAGCTACCTGCAGGAGCTCGAGGACGCCGGCGTCGAGGTTCACGCCGTCGGCAAGATCGAGGACCTGTTCGCGGGAGTGGGGGTGAGCGTCGTGCACGAGGGGGCGACGAATGTGCGTGCGCTCGACGCGGTCGATGAGTTGATCGCGTGCTTGCCACGCGGCCTCGTGTTCGCGAACCTGATCGAGACCGACCAGCGCTTCGGGCACCGCAAGGATGCCGCCGGCTTCGCGGGCGCGCTGCGCCAGATCGACGCGCGCGTCGGGAGGATGCTGCCGCGTCTGAGCGCGGATGATCTGCTGATCGTGACGGCCGATCATGGCGTGGATCTGGCGCACGCGGGCACCGACCACACGCGCGAGTACGCGCCGCTGTTGGCGCTGAGTGGCGCGCCGCGCGATCGCGGTGAGCGCCACGACGGCCCACTGGCCGATGTCGGCGCGAGCGTGCTCAGCTGGCTGACCGGACGTGAGGCGGACGGCCTTCCGGGCGAGGCGTTCATAAGCTAGGGCAGATGCCAGAGCTGCCAGAGGTCGAGACGATCAGACGCCAGCTGGCGCCGCTGGTGGAGGGCCGCAGGCTGACGAAGATCGAGATCCTCGACCCGCGCTGGTCGCGACCGCTCGACCCGCGGGAGCTCGAGCAGGCCCTGCGCGGCCGGCGCGTCGACCGTCTCGGGCGGCGCGGCAAGTACCTCGTGTGGAGCTTTGACGGCGACGTGCACCTCGCGCAGCACCTGCGCATGACCGGCGCGGTGCTCTCCCAGCCAGACGCCGCGCAGGCGCACGTGCGCGTACGCATCGAGCTGAGCCGCACGCGTCCGGCGCGTCCGCGCGAGCTCGCGATCGTCGATCCTCGCCGCTTCGGCACGGGCGAGCTGCTGCTGGGCTCGCAGTCGCTCGACGCGTTCTTCGCCGAGCGACTCGGTCTGGAGCCGTTCGACGAGGACTTCACCGCGGAGCACCTGAGCGGTCTGGCAAAGGGCAGGACGGCGCCGATCAAGGCGTTCCTGCTCGACCAGCGTAGGGTCGCGGGCGTCGGCAACATCTATGCGGACGAGGCGCTGTTCAGGGCAGGAGTGCATCCGCGCCGGCCCGCCGGGCGGTTGTCCCGCGAACAGTACGAGCGCTTGCGCGAGAGCGTGATCGCGGCGCTGAGCGCGGGCATCGACGCGCGCGGAGCGAGCATCGACGACTTCCGGCATGTCGACGGGGTGCGTGGCTCCTTCCAGAACCAGTTCCTCGTGCACCTGCGCGAGGGCGAGCCGTGCGGCGCGTGTGGCGCGGCGATCGTAAAGATGGTCGTGGGCGGTCGTGGCACGTACGTGTGCGAGACCTGTCAGCCGGCGTTCAGGCACCGCACGCGCAGATAGATGCTCGTATCGATCTCGCGCGAGGCTCGCTGACGCTCGTCCGCCTGGCGCGGCCTACATCGAGCGGCCTGGCGCGGCTTACATCGAGCGGCCTGGCGCGGCCTACATCTGCGATCCGACCAGCTCGTCCAGCCGCCCGCTCTCGGCGGCAGCCTGGACCTCGGTGAAGCCGCCGACGAGCACGCCGTCGACGATCACCTGCGGGAAGCTCAGCATGCCGGTCTCGCGCGCGAGCGCTGCCCGCCCGTCGGGGTCCTTCGACAGATTGATCTCGGCGAAGTCGACGCCACGGGCCTTCAGCAGCCCCTTGACTCGGGCACAAAACGAACACGGATCGGTTGTATAAACAGTTACCTTGCTCATTACTTCACAAAGTATAGCGAGGTTCGGAAGCGACTCAGGGCCGGACGCCGATCAGTCCGGGTCGACGATGTAGCGCGTGGGCACGACGCGCTCGCTGCGCTTGGGCGGGCGCAGATATTTGCGCTTTTGCCGCGGTGGGAGCTTCGGCGGCTTGGCTTCGTGGACATGCTCGTAGGGGATGATCGAGAGCAGGTGGCTGATGAGGTTCAAGCGCGCGGTGCGCTTGTCGTCCGCCTCGACCACGTACCAGGGGCTCGCGTCGGTATCGGTGTAGGCGAACATCCTGTCCTTGGCTTCGGCGTAGTCGACCCAGCGCGCGCGAGCCTGCAGATCCGTGGGGCTGAACTTCCAGCGCTTGCGCGGATCGGACAGGCGCTTCTTGAAGCGGCGCTCCTGCTCCTCGTCGCTAACCGACAGCCAGTACTTGACGAGCACGATGCCGTCGTTCTGCAGGGCCTGCTCGAACAGCGGGCAGAAACGGAGGAACTCTTCATACTCGTCATCCGTGCAATAGCCCATGACGTGCTCGACGCCCGCGCGGTTGTACCAGCTGCGGTTGAACAGCACCATCTCGCCGGCGGCGGGCAGGTGGGCGACGTAGCGCTGGAAGAACCACTGCGTGCGCTCGCGCTCGCTGGGGGTGGGGACGGCGACGACGCGGCAGGTGCGCGGGTTCAGGTAGGTGGCAATGCGCTTGATCGTGCCGTCCTTGCCGGCGGTGTCGCGGCCCTCGAACACGATCACGAGGCGCCGCGCGCCGGTGACGACCCACTCCTGCAGATACACGAGCTCGGTCTGCAGGCGCAGCAGCTCCTTCTCGTACTGCTTCTCGCTGAGCTCCTCCACGTGGGCCCCAAGTTAGACGATGCGCGATGCGTCGGGCGTATCGCGCATCATCTGAAGTTCATGTCCAGTCGCGCTGTGAAGACCGAAGCTGTGGTGCTGCGCTCGATGCGCTACGGCGAGGCTGACCGCATCCTGCATCTATATACGCCCGATCGCGGCCGCGTTGGCGCGATCGCGAAGGGCGTGCGCCGCGCACGCAGTCGCTTTGGGGGGCGTCTGGAGCCGTTCTT